>JAFBAN010000085.1 GCA_019247775.1 Chitinophagaceae bacterium
GCGCGCTTTTTGCGCTGGTTTCACCTGCCAGCCTCGAACTCAAGATCACGCATGCTCCTGTGATCATGCCTGCCGTGTACAAAGTGTACGCCAATGAAAATGCGCTGGGAGGTAAATACAGCCTTTTCAAGATGCTGGTCACCAATAACAGCAACAATGCTGCGCATAATGTTGAAGTGCAGTATGAGATCCCCAATTATGTGGAATGGAAAACGGTTCAGAAAATACCTAACCTGCTGCCGGGAGAATCTGTGGTGGTGAACTGCTATCCTTCTTTCCCCGAAAAGATCGTGGAAAAGACCACCAGTTCCAGGGAGAAAGTGAATATCAAAGTAAAAGGCACCAATATCGACGATATCGAGAATCAATTTTCCATCGATATCAAAGGAAGGAACGAGTTCCTGTACAGCGGCATCCCGTCAGACGAGATCCGTACCGGCGCCGAGCGGCTGGATAATATGAGCCTGCTCAGCTGTTATATCACTCCCGAAGATCCCATCATCAAATATTTTACGCAGCAGCTGCAGGAAAAAGTGTTGCGCGGCGAAGCTGCTTCTGTTACCAGGAAAGATGAGGAAGGGGTCCGGTTCATGACGGCCATCTATGCAGCGAGCGCTGCAAGTCATATGGTGTACAGCGGAACCAGCGGCGTTCCCGCCAATGTTGGCGATGTATCGTCCATACTGCAGAGCATCCGCCTGCCACGTGAAGTACTTACCGGCAAAACAGGGCTCTGCATCGAATTATCCCTGTTCTATGCGAGCGTAATGGCCGCGGCGGGAATGGACCCGGTCGTGTTCCTGATCCCCGGTCATGCGTATCCCGGCTTCCGGATGAACGGACACTATTATGCAATCGAAGCCACAGGCATTAATGGAGAAGGGCTTGGCGGCGTACTCAGTGCAGACCAGGCGCTCCAGATCGGGATGAAAAGCATCAATGAATTCAACCAGCATGCCATGGCCGGCGACGACCGGTATATGCTGCTCGATGTGCGGGATGCTATCCAGAAAGGCGCTGAAGCGATGGAATTGAAAGACGATTCCTATCTCCGCAAAAAGATCGACGATATGGCTGCCGAATGGATGCATGGCGGCGCAAGGGCTGCCGATCCTGAAACAACGACCGCCAGAACCAGTAACAGACAGCCAGCGCCCGCGCCTTCACCGCGCAGGAATGAAGACAATGACAGCGGCGGAAACAATACCGGTTTACCCGCAGGCTACAACTTGTTCGAAGGCATTGTTACGTTTGCTTATCCTTCTTCCTGGAACTTTAAGCAGATACCTCAGGGACTGATGCAGGCTTTCAAACACGATATCGTTTCCGGAGATCAGCAGGCTTCTGTGGAAGTGTATGATTTCAGCTCCTATGGCTATGGCAGCCCTGCAGATGGTCCGGCAGCTATCAAACAGACCCTGTCGCAGTACGGCGCCAATTATACCTACCAGGTGTCGGGGCAACTCAATGGCTATACCCTGTATGCCGGCCATGTGATCTTCTCGAATGGCACCCGCTCCAATATCGTGGCTGCCTTCAAAAATGGCGGCCGGGGTGTGGTGGGAATGCTTGTAGCCGCTTCCGACAATTCTAATTCAGTTTACCGCAATACAATGATCAATATTCTAAACTCAATAAAATAATTAACCATGAAAAAGTTAACCATCAAACTGATCGCCTGTTACCTGCTGCTGCAATTAAGCGGTTTTCAAACCAGGGCACAGGAAGTTGTACAGGGTCTTAAACAGAAATTCGATATCACCATCGACGAACTGGGAAACGCCAACATCGAAGTATCGATGAAACTGAATGCCGAGCGCTGGGAGAATTTCAAACGCAATACAGGCAACAATCAGTCCATCATGAAACGCGACATCGAAAAATCGCTTCCCAAACATTACCTGACCGATTTCGCTTATAGCGAAGATGCCATGGAGCGCACATATACCATCAAAATGAAAGCGCTGGGGCTTTGCAAGCTGAACAAGGACGGGAAATGGCAGGCCGATATCGAGGCAAAGAATCCGGACATCACTAAGCTTTCCGACAATGAATTTGTGATGAATGAAGACGTGCTCACCAGCGGAGTGCTGGTGCAGCAGACCCAGAAACTCCATCTGCCTTCAGGAGCTTCGGGCGCCAAGGTTGAAAAAGACAGTTTCGGTATGGCGATCGTGACCTATAAAACAGGATTGGGCTGGGGACATAAGCTGGCCAACTACCTGGGTATCGGCTTATTGCTGGCCGGCGCGGGGCTTTTCTTCAAAGGATTTATGGACCGGAAAAAGCAGGCAGAACCTGTAAACCCGGCCTGATAAAAGATAGCCGGCCAATGGTTGCGGCGGTCGCAAAAAAGCAGCGGGTCATTGAAAAATCAATGACCCGCTGCTTTTTCCGGGAGGTCGGGGAGAACTAATGTTTGATATACTCCTTATTTCCATTGCTGTTGATATAATACCTGCCGCCTCTTGGCCCTTCGTAAATGGTGCGTCCTTTGGGATCGGTGCCTACGATACGGTCGCCGGTCCGGTTAACCGGCTGGGGGTTGATCCTCGGGTGGGGAGGAGCCGGGCGCTGAACGCTGGCATGGGCTGCGCGCTCCCGCTCCCGTTCACGCTCTTTAGCGAGCCGTTCCTGCTCTTTGGCAAGCCGCTCCCTTTCTTTTCTTGCTGCTTCTGCGGCTTTGCGTTTGTTTTCTGCCAGCCGCATATCGGGCGAGCCGTCTTTATTGAAGCCGCTGCTTTTGCGAACTTCTTTGGCTATTTCCCTGTCAGCTTTGCGCTGTTCTTTGACCGCTTCTTTCCGGTCTTTGGCCAGGTCTTTCTCTCTTTTTTCGATCCGTTTCTCCGCCTGCTTTTGCGCTTTTTCAGAAGGTTTGCGCTGTGCAAAGGACGATACTGCCATTACCAGCAGGATCGCCGTAAACATGAGTATGCGTTTCATATGAGGGGTTTGGCGGGCTGGTAAAAAATCTGTGCCGGGGAGGCGGGGCCGCAGATCAAGGCGCCTTGAATATGGCCCTCATTGGATAGTATTCGTATTTGTTCAACCCGGTGGCTGGGTCATCGGCGATCAACTGTTTCAGGTGTTCTTCATCGTTTACGGAAACAACCCCGGCGCCATACCCGCCGCCGGGCGCCATTACCGGTCCGAATACGATCGCGATCCCATCGTTGAGTAAGGCCGTCCAATACACTACATGCTTTTGCATGATCTCCCGTTCGGTTTCCGTCATGTCCATCATAAATGTTGGGCGGGGCGGGTTTAGCTTGAGAAAGAATTGCTTTTTTTCCATGTTGAAGGTTGTGCGGGGCGTGAATGGTGAAGGTTTTGCTGGTTGCTGTATCCAGGATTAGCGGCCCGCGGTGTGGTCGAATCCCGAATGGTTTCGCTAAGAGTGGATAAGAGAGAAAGAGGGTAGCAGGAGGAGTAAGGCTCCTCAGCTCTTTTGCTCTTATCCACTCTTAGCGAAACATCCTTCAGAGTTCAGACACGCGAGATTTTCAGGCCGCGCTGTCAATAGAAGAGGAACGAAGGGAATAAGATAAAGAAGGAGTTTTTCCTTCGCTCTTTCTTCAGGCCCGCAGGATCTTTTCCATGGCTTTTCCTTTCGCCAGTTCATCGATCAGTTTATCCAGCCAGCGGATTTTCTGGATGAGCTTGTCTTCGATCTCCTCTACACGGTATCCGCAGATGACGCCGGTTATTTTTGAAGCATTAGGGTTCAGGTTTGGCGCTTCGGCAAAAAAAGTTTCGAAATCGACTTTTTTATCGATCTGTTTTTGCAGCGATTTTTTATCGTAACCCGTCAGCCAGAAGATAATTGTGTCCAGTTCTTCCCTGGTGCGGCCTTTTGATTCGACCTTCTTGATGTAGAGCGGGTAAACGCTGGAGAAAAGCAGCGCGTAGATTCTTTCTTTTTTCATATCAGCATTGAGCCGGCTGCGGCCGGCAATATGAAACTAAGAAAAAACAGCTTGTGTTCAATTGGGGGAGCAGCGCAATTTTTTGAGATCTGGCATGATGGGTTGGACATTGGTTTTATTCACCACAGAGCCACGGAATGCACAGAGGTTCACAGAGGGCTTAAATCTTCTCTGTGAACCTCTGTGCATTCCGTGACTCTGTGGTAAAGCTCCGTGCCTCCTCTCCGGGCATACATTGTAACCAGTGCTTTTTCCATCAGTAAAATATCCCCCTGTTCCCGAATCGACGCAAAGCCCGATCTTTGAGCGGATATAAACAGCAGGTATGCAGGAATCCGTTGCGGATAACAGATGGAGTATCGTAAAATTATTGAAAGGCCAATACAGGTTCTTTTCGTTGCGCGTAAAATCGATGATACTGCGGGTCATTGATTGGAAGAACCGCAGCCGGCAACCCCTGCCTGTGCCGCCTCCCATGCTGCGCTACAGGGTTCATGGCAGGCTGAAAGCGGATGGGTACCTGGAGATCGGCAAGCGTTGTGCGAACGATATCAAATCCCTTGTGCGCACCACCGGAAAAGAATTATTCGATTTTAACCGGGTGCTCGATTTCGGTTGCGGCAATGGCAGGGTGATCCGTAATTTTTATGATAAGCCGGAAAGCTGCCAGTTATACGGAACCGATATTGACAAGGACTCCATCAACTGGTGCCGCAATCATCTGCCGCTTGCCCAATGGGATGTGAATGATTTTATGCCGCCGATGAAATATGCGGATGGAAGCTTCGACTGCGTATATGCCATTTCGGTATTCACCCATCTCGACGAAGAGATGCAGTTTGCCTGGCTTAAAGAGTTAAACCGCGTAACAAAGCCCGGAGCGATACTCGTACTTACCATTCACGGCCGTAGCCTGTTCTCACAACTGAACCGGGCCAAACGGGAACTGCTTGAAGAGAAAGGGATTTATTTTGATGTTTTCCAAACAGGCGCATTCAAACACGATGGCCTGCCGGACTTTTACCAGACAACCTATCATACCCGCAACTATATAAACAGCCGTTGGTCGGAGTACTTTGAGATCATCGAGTATGTTGAAAAAGGCATGAACGATCACCAGGATGCCGTCATCCTTAAAAGACGATAATGCCGGTTATCCATTGTGGCGGTCCTATGCTCCTATTTTACCAGTCGAAAAGAGTAAGGTTTGGAATCTCCCTGTATCATCAGGGTTACGATATATGCACCGTGGGCCAGTGTCTCCAGCGGAATGCGATCTCCGCTGTGTACATTGGAGAAGAACAGTTGCCGGGTGCCGTCCATGCCGGTAACTGTCAGGTTCAGTACCTGTGTGCCGGCTAATTGGTAGATCACCCTGATATGATCGATGGCGGGATTCGGAAATATGGTGATGAACTGGTTTGGGCCGGGCTCAAAAATGGGTTCAGCACTGTACACCAATACCGGCACGGCAAGCCGCGAACAACCATGGAGTGTAACCTTTACCGAATAAGCGCCATTTTGAGAAGGCTTATAAGTTTTGTGAACCGCCCCTGCAATATCATGCCCGTTCCATCGCCATTGCAGGCCGGTATCTGCATTTGCAACCAGCATCCTGTCGGCCATCTCTGAAACAACAGGCATTGAGGGCAGACTTACGGTACTCATCGTTACGCGGTAGCCGAGGCTCGTATCCGGATGTCTGCTATCTCCTGTTACTGCATAATAGTAGCCGCTATCCCATACATTTAAAAACGGCTTTGTGCTGTTCTCGAGCAGGTGTCCGTCTTTAAACCACCGGACTGCTTTATCATTCTTAACGGTTAACAGTGCGGTATCTCCGAGACATAGCACGGTATCGCGCGATGTGAGAACGTTCAGGTCGAGCGGCGTCCGGTTACTCGGCGGGAACGAGTAGGCGATCAGTTGCCATTCACCGGCAGGCACACCGAATTTCAGGTGGATTGAATCGCCATCCCGCACAGCAGTTACGCCGGGGATAGAAAAGTAGGTGCCGCTTTCCCAAATCTTTTTTCCGTTCAGCGTTACCCTTTCATATGTGTTTGTCATGCCGAGAATGCACTTGTCTGCGCCGGAAGGAACCGTTGCGTTGAGTATGAATTTATCCGGCTCTACCGAATAGCTGCTTTGGACCAGTCCTGCAAGCGTTGCCACAGACGCTGATGCATTCGGAATATTTGCCGGCTGCGGTATGATCTGAAAACTCCGGTATGCCGGCTCAACCGGGGCAATGCCGCATAGGAATCTTGACAAGAGTACCAGGCCGCCGCCACTCCAGCCATGATTCACGGAACTGATGCCGAACGGCCCAGGATCCAGGCTCCAGTCTTCCCAAAGCGTGGAGAAGCGGGTATCGTTGACCATATTCGCAAAGCGTTTCTTATGTCGCTGCAAAGCATATTCTCCGTATCCCATAACGAACAGGGCTTCCGAAACATATTTTTCCATATAGGTGCTTGCATGCTCTTCTTTCTGCAGTACTGCAAGCAGGAGCGGATACTTTTCCGGACCGGCCAGGCCGGCCAGTACAGCCAATGCCTGCGAGCGGTCATCGGTGGCGCCCTTATAGGCGGGGTCACGATAAGCGGATCCTGTCCAGAATTTTTGATTGAATGCTTCCCGAAATGTTTTCAGCTGCGCGGAATACATGTCGTAGTCCGCCTGGTTATTCAGCACCAGCGCAGATCGCTGCAGGCATTGTAAGGTCATATAGAACCATGCATTGGCGATAACCAGCAGGTCTTTGTTATCTGTCCGGTCGCCCCAGAATTCAGACCCATAACGGGATTTGACAAGACCTGCATCATCATATTGCCATAGCAGCAGGTAGCGTTGGATAGCGGGATAAAAATCCTGCAGCATCTGCCGGTCGCCGGTCTGGAGAAAGTACTCCCATAAACCATACAGCCCCGTTAAGGTAAGTGTCTGATCGGGCAGGTCGAGTATCCAGCCGCCGGGCACAGGGCCATATAAACTGCCGTCAAATTTTTGCCAGTTCAGGGTTGTCCGCAACCATTTTCTGGTGAGCGCATGGGTGGCGGTTGACATCGCATAGTATGCTTCTTCCGACTCCAATACTGCATCGGCAGGCCATTGTGCCCGTTCGCGATCCGGGCAATCCATATAGGTATCCCGCATATTCACATACAGGGTGCGGCTTGCTTTTTTCCATAGTGCGTTGAAGAAGGGATCGCTGCAGTTAAAATTGCCGCTGAATTCCGTGTCGTAGCCGGTCTCCCTGTATTTGGCATCGATCAAACGGATCGATGAAGGCATTTCATAAAATACTTTATGCCCGTTCACCCATCCCGGCATTTCAAATTCCTGGATACCTTTTTTGGTGATGTATTCAAACCGGATACCTGGCTCGCCTCCGTTATAGGGCAGGTAATTGTCGGTATAGACCGTCATCTTCAAACCGCTTTCCGGCGCGTCTATCTTGAAATAAGCGGTCAGCTGTGCGTCATACGGCAATGCGCCCGTTACCGTTAATTTGCCATCCTGTTCCTTACTCGATTGAGATGCATAATTTTTTAACCCTGCATCTTTCCAGAAAGGGATCTCCCGTTTTTCCAGTTCATGCCAGGGGTATATGCCTACATATCCTGCTTCAACTGCCTGGCCAAGCGGTATGGAAAGGTCGGATTGCCAGTTGCCGATCGATCTTGTTGCATCGAATAAAATACTTGCTTCTGAAAGACGCGGATTCGGCGCAGGACTGCCGGCGGTCTGATACGCATCGAGCGGGCTGCATTGCCAGCTTGCGTCGCTCAGCAACTCAAATGTTGAAGCCTGGCAATCGAAGATCATGCCCGCCTTGCCTGAACTGCGGTGCGAAAACCCTTCAATGCCAAAATACCAAAGCAATATGGAAACGGTATTATTGCCGGTGTGCAGATAGGGCGCTATATCCACCTCATCGTAGTAGGTATTGTTGGGCGCGGGGCCGCGCTTGAGGCCGCCTTCGCGAACAACCATCGTGTCATTGATCCATAACCAGTATTTGCTGTCGGCGGCGATCCTCGCTATTGCCGATGCCGGCACCTGTGGTACCGCCACCTGTTTCCTGAAAGCAAAAAATGAATTCTTTTGATCTGTTTTCTCCGACGCGCAGATCCATTGGGCAATCCATGGCTGCGCCCCGGCGGACTGGGCAAACATGGAAAGCAATAGAAATGCAGTTTTTAGGTTCATAGCGCTAATGCCGGAAATGAATCTTTAATTATTTCGAGTTTGTCGCGGGCATTTGCGGGATACCTGAGACATCGGTCTTATTTCACCACAGAGTCACAGAATACACGGAGTTCCACGGAGATTGGAAAACCCTCTGTGAAACTCTGTGTATTCTGTGACTCCGTGGTAAAACTCCGCGCCTCTGTAACCTCTATCGGCACGTTGTTATTGCCTGTCCACAACATAATTCAACTCAGTTACCCCGCAGCCAAACTGCCGGGTAACAGGTACCAGTTTCAGTTTTATCTTGTCTTTGATATCTGTAAACAACGGGATGCCCTGTCCAAGAACGATCGGGTTGACGAACAGCCAGAAGCCGTCGATCAGTCCCAGTTGAAGAAGTGAATGTGTTGCTGTAGGGCTGCCAAAAAGCGCGATGTCATTGCCTGGCCGATTTTTTATTTCATTCAACTTATCCGCAAGGTTATCGCTGATGATCGTGGTGTTGGTCAGGCCTGTTTCGTTCAGCGTCTTCGACAAGACAACCTTATGAACGTTGTTATACCATTTTGAATGTTCGATATCGTGCCTGCTCGCTCCCGGTTTGGTTCCGGCTGCGGGCCAGTAGCTTTCCATCATCTGGTAGGTTACCCGTCCGTACAGTGCCGTGTCGCCTTCGCTGATCCGTTTGCCGACATAGTCGAAAATTTCTTCATCAACTTTGATCCAGCCCATTTCGCCGTTTGGTCCTGCTACAAAACCATCGAGCGAGATATGCATGAATGAAATTATTTTTCTCATTAGCTGTGCCTTTTATTGTCCATTAATGACTGGCGGTATCTACTTACCGAAACTAATACATTTTGCAATATCTGCAGTTGGTCTTCGAGGCGGGAATCGCGAATGGTTTCGCCAGGAGGCCAAGGAGAGAAAGAGGGTAGCAGGAGGGACCCCTCCTTTGCTCTTTTGTTGTTTTATCCTCCTAGCGAAACCTGCGGCACGCTGGAAGAGGAACGAAGAAAAAAAGAAAATAAGGATTTGTAATACGATCGATACGCTAGCGGAGAATCGAGATGCTGCCGCTGATGGGTTTTTGTCCGGGCAGCAGGATCACATAATAATAGGTTCCGACCGGCAGCGGCTTCCCGTTACGATTTCCATCCCAGTCCCTGGCATACCCCGTACTTTTAAAAACAAGTACGCCACCCCGGTTGTATACACTGACAACAGCATCCGGATGATTGTGCAGAAATGGCACCTGCCAGGTATCATTGATGCCATCGCCGTTGGGAGAAAAAATATTCGGGATCGAAATGCTGTCGGTAATACCAACAGGTACCGGTGGAGGCGATGCCACCGTGCAGCCATACACCGTGATCAGTTTCTGCATTTCGCTGTAACAATTGTTGCCGGACCCATATGCATAAGTGAGGATATGATTACCTAACCCGGCGCTATCGGGCGAAAAAAAGCCATTGTTGACACCTGGTCCTTTGAAATTGCCGCCTGTCGGACTTGCATTCAGTACAATGCTTTTTGCCGTAATGCAAACACTATCGGGCAGCGCCCAATCGAAAACAGGAGCTGTGGTTATTTGCACAATTCGGGCAGCGCTTAAGATGCAGTGCTTGCCCAGTTTTACGGTCAGGTACAGGATACCGCTGTCAATACCCGCCGAAGACCAATCAACGGCCACAGTATTTCCGTCGTCGCGGCCTGCGACCGCGCCACCGAGAACTGACCATTTGTAGTCTGCACCCGGATTGGCGGGTGCAAAATATTCATTGGTAAAGGCTTTACCTGCACATATTGAATCGGGCCCGCTAATCCCGATAGTCGTTGGCAGTGCCAGCACTTTCTTGCTTACCGAGCCATAGGGTTGCGTACTGCTGCTCAGACTAAGCGTTACTCTGAATTCGCCGCTTGCTGTGTAGGTATGCGTTAGCGAGTGCCCGGTCTGCGGCGGCGTTCCATCACCAAAATCCCAGGTGGCGGTATAGTTGTCAAAGCACAAAGCCGAGAAGGTATAGGACCGGCAGTCGGTAGGCACGAAACTGAAATCCGGATGCCAGGGTTCTTTGCGTTTCGCTTCAGTGAAGGACGGGAGTGCCGATGAGCCCTTCATCGTGAAGGTCGGGTCCCTTAATGAAATATACTCTTCATCAAACCTGCCAGCTCCCCATTTATCGGGGTCGGATAAGCGTGCGAGATAAATCCCGGTATTGAGTATATACAGTTGATTATCCGGACCGAGTTGGAACGGATGACTGAAATAAAACCCGGTTGTGGGGATGATATTGTATTTAAGATCGCTTACCCGGTATTGAAATAACCAGAAAGGCTTCTGGTTAAACGGGTCGCTGCTCCGCATGATAAAGATATACTCGCCATTGGGGCTGAATGAGGCGCCGCTTTGCACTTCGTTATAGCCCACTACTGGAGGAATGAATTGTTCATTACTCACTTTTCCCGTCCGGCTGTCGAAATCGTACAGGGCATTAGGAGAGCAGGTCTGAAAAAGTTTATCTCCCGCCCTGTTGGCTTTCAGCTGGTAGCCGCTTCCGAGCTGGGAAAGGCTCGATGTAAATCCGGTTGATATAACAGGCTCCTGACCGGGATCCAGCCCGGCGCTGGTGACTTTAAACGAATAAAAATTATAGTCGAAGTCCCAGGCCCCTCTTCCCCTGACGATGATCCAGTAATCCGTGCCGTTGCAATGCGGCACTACTGTAACATACATCGAGAACCTTGGCGGCAATAGCGGATGACTGAATTCCTGGTAGGGTGTTACAGTGCCTGCATTCAGATCAAGCATCACAAAGCGGATCCCTTCCGGACCGAAATCGAGATGGGTGGCGGCTCCAACTATAAAGTATTTACCGGGATGACCCGGAAAAGGGATACAGCTTAGTCCCGAACTCCAGTGGATATTCGAGGTCGGTCCGAAAATGGGCCCGCTTGTTATCTTAACATGATTGCTGTTCCAGATACTTACCCCATTGGTATAAAAAAGCAGGTTGCCCAGCGAATCGCTGAGACTGATACTGGAACCCATATAAGCCATTTCGCCGTTGACAGATTCGGAATGAATGGTCTTTTTGTTCAGTGCGGTGAGGGTCTTTACTGCGGTGCCGGAACTAAAATCGACGGAGCAGTATTCGCCGAAATACCAGTTAGACATATAGAGCAGCGAGGAATCCAGCTGACACGAGAGCACCGTAAAGCGCAGGCTGTCTTTGATGGTACTGCCGGCATCGCTGACGGTCAGCACCGCGGTATAATCACCGGGAGTATTATACACTACGCTTACAGTATCGCTGCCGGCAGATAATGGTGTACCTCCGGTGAATTTCCATTGGCGTGTTGTAGCGGTATTACCTGCTTTCGGATTGGAAAACCTGATGGGTTTGCCCGCACAAAGCGCTTCGCTGTTGAGCGAGATAGCGCCATTCAGGTACGCCGCCACGCAACCGGCGCCACCAAGTACACCTGTTGCAACGAGGTTTTCTGCCTGCCAGAGATTCCGCCGCTCCAGCTGCAACGTGGCCCACATGCGCTGCACCTGGTCGTGGGTGAAACTGTTCATGCAATCGTCGTCGGCATAGCTCATGTAGTCATTGATCATGTCCTGCTCCGAAGTGCCCGGATCATAATGTACGGTACAGGTATTCGGCACCGTTGCATTACAGGATACGTTCTCCGTGGTGCTGGGCCTGGTATCGCAAACATAATCCCCGTACAGGTCGCAGGCATCTGTTGCTGCCCCGGCCGCATTGGTGCCGCTGCAGCCCTGGTTGAAAATATGCTGGAGGTTAAGATAATGCCCCACCTCATGCGCGAGCACTTTGCCCTGCATCAGGTTAAAACCGAGCGGAAAACGGCTGCCGGCGCTATTGTCGCCAAACACATCTGCCCGCATCACAATACCATCCAATGGGTATCCCCCTCCCGGCAATTGTGCATAGCCCATAATATTGTTGCCGCCGTTGATGCTGCTTACCACCCAGATATTGAGGTACCTGTCAAACGGAAATTGCACTGTGGTAGGATGCGTGATGGCGGTAAGCTGGCGTGCAGAAACGAAGGTCATCTCATGGTTGTAAGCGCCTTTGCTATCGGGGTAGCGCATCACGCCATATTCTGTACCGCCGGGACCATTTGACCAGATGCCGCTGCCCTGGCGTGCGAGGCAGAAACGGATCTTTGCATTCTGTGCATACGCGGAGTGGCTCTGCCCGTTATAAGTCGGATATGATCTGCTGAATGCCGCATTGAGCGCCTCCAGCTGCGAGCGGATCTGGGCATAGCTGATATTGGTACCCGTACCATACGGCTGACCCTTCGGATAAATAACATGGACCACCACCGGAATGGTGTACACACTATCCTCAGGAAGACCTGTATGGTTACCGTTGAGCTTTATCGTTGCAGGCGAAAATTTTGAACGGATATAATCCCTGATGATAAGATTGTTATCCTGCATGCGGCGGTCGTAGTCGGGATCTGTTCTTCGCAGCAGGTCAGTCAGGCGATCGGTGCCGCAGGTTTGCGCAGCAGACGGGCCACCGGTGAGCGTGAGCAGCAATATGACCGGGATAATGGACAGCCGCATTGTCAGAAAATATTGTAGAATGATCGATCGACAAAAACTATACACCAATTAAACCAGCCGGAACCAACCGGGCCATTTATACTGACACTATTTTACAAGGTTTCCGTTGCATGACATACCAGATTCCTGGATGGCAGGCAGGTTGAATCTCAGTAATCGGTGAATTGGGGGTTCACCTGGTGGATAAAGCATCTAATGCTCATCCTCAATAAAACTAAAAATACTGGTTTCCGGCAACATCTGCGTTAATTACAATCATCAGAGAACTGTTATGTCAACGATACCGATTGTGCTGAGATCTTTTAAGCAGCAGGCAACGCCATGCCTTTATGCCCGGTGGTAAGCATGTACAGATAGGCCTAGTACAAATTGACTATTCACCCTCTCTCCCGATAAAAATAGTTTTGGGCCTTACCGTATTTCTATGCGCCCAGTCTTTTCCTATACCGGTTTTGAACTAGCCACTGCAGCCAGGCGAGTAATTGTGCAGGCTGAATTTAACCGCGAAGACGCTGAGGCGCGAAGCAACGCGAAGAAAACCCGCAGCGGCATCAACCTTTCGCGCCCTTGCGCCCTTGCGTCTTTGCGATTAAATTCAGCCTGTACCAACACAACCAGGCGCAAAAAAGCGGTTTTCCGGAATATTATCCTTAAATTAAATACCGTATGTACTGCAAGATCCATATCCGCAACTGGCTGTCTTGTGAAAAGAAGCGCGCGAACCATATTATGCCTGGTCTTGCTCAGTCTTCGCATTGTGTCATTTTCGCAATGCCTGAACCTGAATGTAACAGGTACGCCCTGTTTCAATAATACTTTAACGGCAAATCTTAACGGCACGCCCGCATCCTTACAATGGCTGTTGAATGGAACTGTTGTTAAAAGCAGTTATCCCACCTGGAACCCCGTTGCCAGCACCGTTGCGGGCGTGGCGGGCGTAAGCGGATCGGCAAACAACCTGCTTACCTATCCCTCGGGGATCTTTGTAGATAATTCAGGAAACCTGTATGTAGCCGATGAGGTCAATTTCCGGATACAAAAATTTGCGCCGGGCTCTCTTACCGGTGTCAGGGTTGCGGGAGGTTCATTTGGTAACCAGTTCGATGACCTTAATGGCCCATCAGGTATCTGGGTGGCTTCCAATGGCGATATGTATATTACCGACCAGGGTAATCACCGGATCCAAAAATGGTTTCCCGGCGTTTACGGCGGTGTAACAGTGGCCGGAAACGGCGGGCCGGGAAGCGCACTTCACCAGCTAAACCAACCCACGGTGATGTACATGGATGCTTACGACAACATGTATATTTCGGATGCGGGCAATCATCGTATCGTTAAATGGGCGCCCGGCGCTTCCAGCGGTGTGATTGTGGCAGGTAATGGCACGGCCGGATCCGGTGCGAACCAGTTAAATTATCCAACCGGGGTTTGGGTTGACAAAGACCTGAACGTATATGCGCTCGATCAGGGCAATAACCGGGTACAGAAATGGGCGCCGGGCGCTACCAGCGGCGTTACTGTAGCCGGCGGGAATGGCGCCGGTAGCGGGGCAAATCAATTCAATTTACCACGCCGCATATACGGCGACTATTCTGGCAATCTTTATATTACTGACCAGGGAAATAACCGGGTGCAGATGTGGACGCCCGGAGCTTCCTCCGGAACAACACTGGCAGGAGGCAATGGAGTTGGCACAGGATCAACGCAATTCAATAACTGCTGGTCGGTTTTTGTTGATAAGAATGGAAGTGTTTATACCGGTGATCACGATAATTTTCGCGTACAAAAAATTTCCCTTACCGGCTCTATCGCCAATACCTACACACCACCGCTTGGCGGCTCCTATGCGGTGAAAGCGGTTTCTTTTACCGAATGCATTACCACCAGTTACCCGATAAATGTTCTGGGAAACACCTGGTACCGCGATGCGGATGGAGATGGCTTTGGGAAAGCTTCGCAATCACAGGTGTCGTGCTCGCAACCAGCAGGCTACGTGCTGAATAATCTCGATTGCAACGACAGTTACGTGAATACACCTTTGTGGAAAGCGGCAGGCGTTCCCGGTCTTACCCCTGCAGCGGTCGATTATACGAGTATCGCCATCGGCAGATCGAATATCCCTTATATTTTTTTCCAGGACAATAACAATGGACAACGGGGGACTGTGATGAAATACAATGGCAGTACCTGGTCGGCTGTTGGCCTCGCCGGTTTTACCGCCGGCGCCGTGTATTACTGCACCATAGCTGTTGCGCCCGATGGAACGCCTTATGTTGCATACCAGGATCATGCCAATGGGGATAAGGTGAGCGTGATGAAGTTCAACGGCACCAGTTGGGTAACGGTCGGTACTGCCGGGTTTACAGCTGCCGCCGCTTATTATTCTTCGATCAAAATAGATGATGAGGGATCGCCTTATGTTGCTTTTTATGATGCATCTACTTCCTACAAAGCCAGTGTGATGAAATTCAATGGCAGCAACTGGGCGCTGGTAGGCAGCGCAGGATTTTCGCAGGGGCAGGTTGCCTATACTTCTCTTGCGATAGACAAAACCGGTTTTCCTTTTGTCGTATACCGCGACCAGGCCAATAGTAATAAGGCAACCGTAATGAGATACAATGGCAGCGCCTGGGTGACTATCGGGAACGCCGGGTTCACACCTGCACAGGCCGACAACACAACTATTGCGGTTGATAATGCAGGCACGCCCTATGTGTCTTTCCAGGATGCGGTAACCGGCCGGCCATCCGTTATGAAGTTCAATGGCAGCAGCTGGGTTAATGTAGGCTCGGCAGGTTTTTCATCCAGCCCATCCAGCACACCTGTTTTTGCACTCGATGCTGCCGGAAATGTATTTGCGTTGTATTCGGAAAACATCTCAGGTAAAGCAACCGTGATGAAATACAACGGTACCAGCTGGTCGGCCTACGGATCCGCGCAGTTTTCGGCCGCGCTGGCCGGCAGTCCCGGCATAGCGCTGGACACCAGTGGCACTCCGTATGTAATTTATAGAGACGGCGGCAATGGCAATAAAGCAACGGTTATGCTGGCGGGTCCTTCCAATGTTTCGGCAGCAGCCCCTTCCATAACTGCCGGCTCAAACGCTTTATGTCCGGGAGGCAATACGGTGTTAAATCTTACCGGCAATTTAAACGACGCAGATCTCTGGCAGTGGTACACCGGCAGTTGCGGCGGCAGCTCTATTGGTATCGGTACTTCCGTTACAGTAACACCGTCAGTAACAACCACCTACTATGCCCGAGGAGAAGGCGCCTGTGTTGGCGCCGGCAATTGCGGCAGCATCACCATCATCGTAAATCAGAACAAGACCTGGTACCAGGATAGCGATGGCGATGGATTTGGTAATCCTTCATCATCTGTTGTCAATTGCGTGAAGCCTTCGGGCTATGTGCAGAATAAAATGGATTGCAATGATAATTCAGCCAATGCTTCGATCCTCAAATTCCCAGGCGGCGCATTTTCTGCAGGAACTGTGGCGCTCACACAGGTGGCCATCGATACGATAAGCAATGCAGCTTACATGGCCTACCTCGATTTTATCAGCGGAAAAGTTGCCGTGATGAAATACGATGGCATCAATTGGTCACAGGTAGGCCCCGCAGGATTTTCAGCCGGCTCCGGTTATTATATAGCTATTGCCGTAGACAAAAACGGAACACCCTATGTTTCCTATACCGATGACGCAAATGGATCTAAGCTCACCGTGATGAAATTTAATGGCAGCAGCTGGGTAAGTGTAGGTAGTCCGGGCATTACCCCCGGTCCTGCAACTGTTACTTCCATAGCGTTGGATAATGCTGGTATACCATATGTCGCATTTATAGAAGCGAGTAACCGGGTCTCCGTGATGAGATTCACCGGTGGCAGCTGGAGCTATGTGGGCGCTTCCGGTTTTTATGCAGGCGTTGAATCGTCGATCACCATCGACCCGGTCAATACCCTTTATTTAGTTTGCAAGGACCTGAATACCGGAAATATTACTGTTTTGAAATACAACGGATCTAACTGGACAGCAGTAACCGGCGGAACTGTTTTGAATACTGTCGCAGATCCGTCCCGGCAGTCTATTGCCACAGACGCTGCCGGTACGCCATATGTAATTTTTACCGATAACACAGCTGGTAGCAGGATAACTGTCGCAAAATACAATGGCAGTACCTGGGTGCCGGTGGGTAATGCAAATTTTACCGCAGCCAATAGCTACGCCGGCAACATCGCATTGGATGCATCGGGAACGCCTTATATCGTTTACACTGATGGCGGCAATGCATCCAGGGCCACCATGAAAAAATTTGACGGTTCCAACTGGGTAAATGTAGGCCAGGGCGTTTTTTCTTCGGGTACTGCCAGCTTCCAATCTATCGCGATCGACAAATACGGAATGCCGTTCGCGGTTTGCCAGAATGCCGACAGCGGGTACAAAGCAACCGCGGCGATGCTGACGCCAAACCTCAGCGTTCCCGCCGCACCGGTGCTAGGCGCATCGGCCACGCTTATATGCGCTGGCGGCAGCAGCACGCTCACTTTAACCGGCAGCCTGCAGGATGCAAGTAACTGGGTATGGTATGCCGGAGGTTGCGGTAACGGCACAGCTGTTGGCACGGGAGCATCTATTACTGTGAGCCCAACCGTCACTACCACTTATTACGCGCGGGGTGAGAGCTCCTGCATCGGCGCGGGCAATTGCGGCAGCATTACAATAGTTGTAAATGCCAACCGTACCTGGTACCAGGACAATGATCATGATGGATTCGGCAATCCTTCATCGTCTGTGATCAACTGCGTACAGCCATTGGGCTATGTGTTGAATAAACTGGATTGTAATGACAATAATCTAAATGGATCGGCCTTTAGTTTTCCCGGTGGCGGGTTTACCCAGGGGTCTGCAAGTTTTACAACCATTGCGGTAGATACTGCTACCAATACCCCATATGTAGCTTATTACGATGGTACGAATGGCGGCAGGATCTCCGTGATGAAATATTCAAATAGTATCTGGACACAGGTAGGCAACCCCGGCTTTTCCGCAGGTTCGGCTTTTTATGTATCCATTGCCGTTGATAAGAACGGAACACCTTATGTGGCATTCGCAGATGTAGGCAATAGCAGCAGGGTTAGCGTTATGAAATACAATGGAGCCAGCTGGGTAAATGTAGGCAGCCCGGGCATTTCCGGTAACGCTGTGAATAGCCTTTCCATTGCGATCGACGGAAATGGCAACCCCTATGTTTGTTTTACGGAATTGTCGGGTGGTCCTGCACCTGCCAGCCTGAGTGTGGAGAAGTTCAACGGTTCTGCCTGGAGCTATGTCGGAGCTCCGCAATTCATTTCTGCCATACAGGCATCGATAGCGATAGATGCATCCAATAAGCCGTGGGTGGTTTGCAAGGCCAACGGCTATATCACATTACTCGCATTCAACGGCAGCAGCTGGACCACCAACACGTCAGCCAATACAGGTACACTTGGATACCGTTCTATCGCCATAGACGGTAACAGTACACCTTATGTGATCTTTTGTGATGGCAGCCAAAGCGCAACCGTAAATAAATTTTTGAGTAATAGCTGGACAGCTGTGGGACCGGCCCCACTCTCTGGTCCTGTCAGTGGTAACTATATATCGATTGCCATCGATCCGCTGGGTACTCCCGTTGTTGCGTATAGTGACAGCAGAAATATCGGAAGGGCAACGATGAAAAAATTTAACGGCACTAACTGGGTAGCGGCAATCGGCAACGGCGTGTTTTCATCGGCGCAGGCAGATGATGTTTCCATCACAGTAGATAAGTACGGGATCCCGTTTGCCGTGTGCAAGAATTTTGACAGCGCACAAAAAGCAACTGCTGCTACGGCAATAGTCGCTTTGACCCGGGCTGCCATTCCGAATGCTGCTGCCGTTCCTGTTTCTGTCTGCATAGGCGGCAGCGCCACGCTTACTGTTACCGGAAGCCTGAACGATGCCACCGATTGGGTATGGTATGCCGGCGGCTGCGGTATCGGAACACCGATCGGTACCGGCGCTGCCATCACCGTAAGCCCACTCACCACCACCACTTACTATGTACGGGGAGAAGGCCCATGTGTGCCGCCCGGTAATTGCAAAGCGGTTACAGTAAATGTAGCGGCCGCCATCGGTAATAACACCATCTCCGGAACCCAGACCGTATGCACCGGCACGGGCCCTGTTGCATTGACCGGCGTTATACCAACCGGCGGCAATGGAAGTTTTACCTATCAATGGCAACTGAGCACGGACAATAATACTTTTTCGGATGTTCCCGGCGGATTCAATTCATTTTATAATATACCTTTTGTTGCATGGGATGTCTGGTTCCGGAGAAATGTTGTATCCGGCGGGTGCAGCAGTACTTCCTCATCGGTGAAGGTTACCGCATTGCCCACTATCACGAATAATTCGGTTTCTTCCAGCCAGATCATTTGCACAGGAACTATTCCGGCTACACTTTCAGGCCCTACGCCATCGGGTGGCGATGGAGTTAACTATACTTATCAATGGCAGGTTAGCACCAACAACAGCACCTATGCAAGCATCAGCGGCGCCACTGCCGATATATATGCACCGCCTGCACTGAATGCAAATACCTGGTACCGGAGAACGGCAACTTCAGGAGGCTGTGTTAACAACTCGCCATCCGTTGCTATTACCGTCAACAACACGATCGGCAATAATACTGTTGCCGGAACGCAATCCGTTTGTCCCGCAACCTCGCCCACCATCCTGAATGGGAATACCCCAACCGGCGGTGACGGAAACTATAGCTACCAATGGCTCATCAGTACGGATAATTTATCATACGCAAATGCCGGCAATTCCAACACGGTGAGTTATACGCCGGGTGTGCTGGTTCAGACAAGCTGGTTCAAACGCAGTGTGGTTTCAGGAGGCTGCAGCAGTATTTCTGCGCCGGTGCAGGTTACCGTTAGCAGTATCAGTAATAATAACATCAGTTCGGATCAATCCGTGTGTTCGGGAACAATACCCACAACGCTTACCGGCACTACTCCCGCAGGCGGCAATGGTGTGTATACTTATCAATGGCAAAGCAGCACCGATAACAGCGTGTACACAAATATTACCGGCGCAACCTCAGCCAATTATTCCCCGCTGGCCGCAACACAAACGCTATGGTACAGGCGTATTGTAAACGCAACAGGGTGCAGTGATGTTTCCGCGCCTGTTAAGATCTCGGTAGGCATAGCCATCGGAAATAATTCCATCAGCGCCGACCAGACCATCTGCGGCGCCAGTGCTGTACCGGTAACGCTGGCGGGATCAACACCAACAGGCGGCAACGGCGTGAGCTATGTTTATCAATGGATGAAGAGTACGGATAATATCAGTTTCAATAACATCATTGCTACCGACAATATCAGTTATGATCCGCCGGCACTGGTCCAGACTTCCTATTTCAAACGTGTGGTGAGTTCGGGCGGATGTACCGCTGTTTCAAATGCAGTTACCATTACCATTAACCCGGCCGGCACTTTGTTCGGAAATTCGATCAGTGCCGATCAGACATTGTGTTCGGGCGCCGGACCGGCGGCTTTCAGCGGTTCGGCAGTTACCGGCGGCGACGGCCTGAACTATACATTCCAGTGGCAGAGCAGTACGGATAATAATGTGTTCAGTAATATCGCGTCCGCTACCAACAGCAATTATGCGTCTCCTGTATTAACTGAAACAACCTGGTTCAGGCGACTGGCTTTTTCTGCAGGATGCAACAGCGCTTCGGCAGCGATCAAGATGCAGGTGGATTCGCTGATCGGGAACAATCTTATTTCAACCAACCAGGTGATCTGTACCGGAACCGCGCCTGCAGCGCTTACCGGTACCTTGCCAACGGGCGGCAACGGCAATAGTTTTAGTTATCAATGGCAGAGCAGTATCGATAACCAGAACTTCGCGAATATCGGCGGGGCCACCGGCTCCAATTATGCGCCATCGGGTTTATCGCAGACCACCTGGTTCAGGAGGGTGGTCGTATCGGGTTCATGCGGAACAAATGCTTCTGCCGCGGTTAAGATAACTGTGAGCCAGATCATATCGGCCAACAGCGTCACCCAAAATCAATCGATCTGTATCGGCACGGCGCCTTCGGCATTGAACGGATCTGTTCCATCAGGAGGTGATAATACCAGTTATGAATACCAATGGTACACGAGTACCGACAATAATAATTTTGTTGCGATCACAGGAGCTACGGCAGTGAACTATACACCGCCCGTACTTGGGCAAACAGCATGGTTCAGACGCGATGTAAGTTCAGGCGGGTGCAGCGCCAGTTCCAGTTCCATACAGGTGGTTGTTACAAATGTGGTTAATAACAGCATCAACGCAAGCCAGACGATCTGTACAGGATCTGCCCCTGCCATACTTACCGGTAGTGCGCCTTCCGGCGGTGGTGGCAGTTACCAGTACCAATGGCAGAGCAGTACGGATAACACCAATTTCAATGATATCAGTCTTGCGGTGAATGCCAACTATGCGCCCGCTGCATTAACGCAGACTTCCTGGTTCAGAAGAATTGTGAGTGCAAATGGCTGCAGCAATATTTCTTCTTTCGTTAAGATCACCGTTGGCGCTGCGGTAACCGGTAATACCATCGGCTCCGACCAGACCATCTGCGGTATCAGCGCCATACCCGTTACGCTTTCCGGAAATGATTTTGGGACCGGGTATACTTATCAATGGCAAAGCAGCACAGACAATGTTGTGTACACCAACATAAATGGCGTTATCACAAAAAACTATGATCCGCCAGCCTTACTGCAGACCACTTATTTTAAACGGGTAGTAAATTCTACCGGCTGCAGCGGCGCTTCAAATACGGCAACCATTACCATCAATGCCACAGGAACCCTATCTGGAAATTCGATCACAGCACCACAGACGATCTGTTCGGGCGCAACCCCGGCAGCGCTTACCGGTACAACCGTAACAGGTGGCGATAATGTGAATTATACTTTTCAATGGCAGCGCAGCACCGATAATAATATTTACAGCAATATCGGTTCCGCAACCAGTATCAATTATGCGCCGGCGGCAATGACGCAAACCGCCTGGTTCAGGCGGGTGGCATTTTCCGCAGGATGCAATAGTGCTTCCGCCCCGGTGAAACTGCAGGTTGATTCTGTGATCACAAATAATACGATCGCCAATGATCAGTCCATTTGTACCGGAACTTCGCCGGCAACAATTACAGGTCCCGTGCCCGGCGGCGGGAATGGGGTTTATGACTACCAGTGGCAGAGCAGTGCGGATAATATTGTATACACCAATATCGTTTCAGGCACCAATCGAAATTATGCGCCGCCTGTTCTGTTGCAGACCACCTGGTATAAACGAACAGTAAGCTCCGGCGTTTGCGGCGTGCAATCTTCTGCAGCGGTCAAGATCACAGTGAATAGTGCGGTTACCAATAATACGCTTTCGCAGAACCAGGCTATCTGTACGGGAACGGCTCCTGCAAACATTACGGGCTCTGTTGCTTCGGGCGGGGATGGCAGCTATACCTATCAATGGTTATCGAGTACGGATAACAGCAGCTTCACCGGTGTTGCCAATGGCAGTTCGGCAAATTATGCATCGCCGGCGCTTGCGCAAACCACCTGGTTCAAAAGACAGGTATTATCCGGCGGATGCAGCAATCTGTCTGCTCCCATGCAGGTTATCGTAAGCAATCTGAGCAATAACAATATTGCGGGTGATCAGATCATCTGCACCGGGTCGGCTCCGGCCACACTTACCGGCACCACAGTTAATGGCGGCGATGGCAATTATACCTACCAGTGGCAGAGCAGTACCGACAATATCAATTTCAGCAATGCCGGAACCGGAATCAACTATTCGCCCGGCCCGATCTCACAGACTACCTGGTATAGAAGAACCGTGAATGCAACCGGGTGCAGCAGCACATCTGCTTCCGTTAAAATAACAGTGGGTTCTGCCGTGACAGGTAACAGCATCGGAACAGACCAAACGATCTGCGGCGTAAATGCAGCGCCCGCTACACTAACAGGAAATGATTTCGGGATAGGTTACAGCTATCAATGGCAAAGCAGCACGGACAATATTTCTTATACCAATATCAGCGGTGTTACCACCAAAAATTATGATCCACCCGCATTGCCGCAAACTACTTATTTCAAACGCCTCGTAAGTTCTGTCGGCTGTAGCAGTGCATCGGGCGCCGTAAAAATTACGATCAATGCTACAGGTACTTTGTTCGGCAATACCATTTCTGCCGCGCAGACCATCTGTTCCGGCGCCACACCGGCTGCGCTTACCGGAACGCCTGTAACCGGGGGCGACAATGTGAACTATAGTTTTCAATGGCAGAGCAGTATCGATAATAACCTGTTCAGTAATATTGGTTCGGCTACAAGTCCTGCGTATAGTCCCGCATCGCTTACCCGGACCACCTGGTATCGCAGGCTTGCCATCTCTGCAGGCTGTAACAGTTCTTCAGCCGTTGTGAAGATCCAGGTGGATTCTCTGATCAGCAATAATGCGATCTCTGCATCACAATCCATCTGCAGCGGCTCGGCGCCTGCAACACTTACCGGAACGCTGCCTACGGGAGGCAATGGAAATTATTCTTATCAATGGCAGAGCAGTACAGACAATAACAGCTTCAATACTATTGCCGGCGCCGTGAGTGCAGATTATTCGCCGGGGCCGCTGTCGCAGACAACCTGGTTCAGGAGAACGGTGCTCTCGGGCTCATGCGGCACGCAGTCATCGGCTTCCGTTAAGATCACTGTGAGCAATGCCATTTCGAACAATACCATCACACAAAATCAATCCATCTGTACGGGCACGGCGCCGGCTGTTCTGAATGGTTCGGCCCCTGCAGGCGGCGATGGCAATTTCAACTACCAGTGGCTGATCAGTACCGACAATATCAATTACACTGCAGTTCCCGGCGCTGCCTCGGTAAATTATTTGCCGGTGGTGCTTACGCAGACATCCTGGTACAAGCGAATGGTGAGCTCAGGCGGCTGCAGCAATGTTTCGGGCGTGGTGCAGGTGACCGTTGGCAGCCTGATCGGAAATAACAATATCGGCAGCAGCCAGCTGATCTGCACTTCTGCCGCGCCATCCCCATTGAATGGCACCGCACCCTCAGGCGGCGATGGATCGAATTATGCGTACCAATGGCAGATCAGTACGGACAATATCAATTTTACCAATATCAGCAATGCAATAACTGCTGCTTATTCTCCCGCTGCATTGGCACAGACCAACTGGTTCAGGCGCATCGTCGGTTCCTCGGGTTGTACCAATACCTCGGCTGCATTGAAAGTAACGGTGAGTAATATCAGCAATAACCTGATCGGCACCAGCCAATCGATCTGTGCCGGTTCGATACCCGCAACACTGAGCGGTAATGAACCATCAGGTGGCGGCGGGGTGTATACTTATCAATGGCAGAGCAGCACCGATAATATCCAGTACACAAACAGCAGCAATGGAACCGATGCAGGCTTTTCGCCCCCGGTAGTCAGCCAGAACACCTGGTTCAGGCGGGTTGCAACAGCTGCGGGCTGCAGTAATGCGTCGGACCCGGTTAAGATCACCATCAATGCACAGCTTGTAAACAATACCATCGGGTATGACCAAACGATCTGCGGAACGAATGGGGTACCCGCAAGACTGAATGGCACCGTCGCTACCGGCGGAGACGGCGTAAATTATTTGTACCAATGGCAAAGCAGTACGGACAATATCAATTTTACAGGTATTGCAGGCGTTGTTACCAGGGACTATGATCCGCGAGCCCTGCACCAGACCATGTATTTTAACCGGACCATCAATTCGGGCGGATGCGGCAGCCTGTCTAATACGATCACCATCACACTCGATACGGCGGGAACCCTGTTTGGCAACAGCATCACCGGTACGCAGGAGATCTGTGTCGGAAAAACGCCGGCAAAACTGAATGGCTCCGCAGTTACGGGAGGAGACAACCTGAACTATACTTTCCAATGGCAAAGCAGCACGGACAATAACCTGTTCAACGATATTGCCGGCGCTACAGACACGAACTATATTCCCGCAGCGGCCACAACAACCATGCTGTTCAGGCGGCTGGCTTATTCCGCGGGCTGTAACAGCTCTTCTGGTGTGATCACGATAAAAGTGGATTCGGCCATCACCAATAACCAGATCGGTAATAGCCAACTGATCTGCGCCGGAACGAGCCCGCAGGCGCTCTCGGGCAGTTTACCCGGCGGAGGTAACGGCACCCAATATAATTATCAGTGGATGACGAGTGATAATGGCGCCAGCTATTCAAATATCAGCAATGCCAGTGCTGCCGGATATACACCGGGTCCGATGCAGCGATCAGGATGGTTTAAAAGGATTGTAACGTCCGGGAATTGTGCGGCGGATACTTCTGCGTTTGTGATGATCACCGTAACGGATACAGTGTCCTCGAATACCATCACCGGAACTGCAGGCATCTGCAACGGTGCAACCAGCCTGTTGTCCGGGTCTGTTCCTGCGGGAGGAAATGGCAATTATGCTTATCAATGGCAAAGCAGTACCGACAATCAATCTTTCGGAAATCTTGCCACGGCAACGAATGCATCATTCACTTCACCGGCTTTGAATCAAAGCACCTGGTTCAGGAGAGCGGTAAGCAGTGGTGGTTGTGTGCAATACTCATCGTCCGTTCAAACGATCGTTTATCCGCCGGTGGCGAATAATGGTATCGGGAATAACCAGGTGATCTGTACAGGAACAGCGCCGCAATTGTTGACCGGAACAAATCCTACAGGTGGCGATGGCGGCAATTATGCTTATCAATGGCAAACCAGTACCGACAGCAGCCGGTATACCAACAATAACCAGGCGATCGGGGTATTTTTTATTCCCCCGGCGCTTACGCAAACAAGCTGGATCAGGCGGGTGGTTACATCGGGTGGCTGCGAGAGTTTTTCGGCGCCCGTGAAAATTTCGGTGAGTCGGCCGGTAACGAATAATACGATCACCAATAACCAAACCATCTGCGAAGGTTCGGCGCCTGTGGTATTCAGCGGCAGTACTCCTGCGGGTGGGGATGCCATCGCTTACAGCTATCTCTGGCAATACAGCACGGACAGTACCAACTACTATGGCATTAATGGCGGAACGGATCCCGGCTTTGCATCGGGAGAACTGGAGCAGACCACCTGGTTCAGGCGCGTGATCAGTTCGGGAAAATGCGAACTGGTATCGGCGCCGGTAAAAGTGTTGGTAAATCCGCATATCATCAAGAACACCGCATCGCCCGATCAGCTGATCTGCGCAGGCACTTCAACCATTTTAACTGCAGGAATGCCCGAAGGAGGCGACGGACATTTGTATGCATACCAATGGCAGACCAGTCCCGATAACCAGTTGTACAATAACAGTGCGAATGGGAACCGCGACACACTGTATTCTCCGGTGTTGAATCAGAACAACTGGTTCAGGCGTTATGTGTATTCTGGTACCTGTGTAGATGTTTCCGGGGTGATAAAAGTGGCCGTAACCCCTCGCATCACCAACGATACGGTAAGCGCTTCACAGATCATCTGTGAGAATACGAAACCTGCGATTCTATCGGGCTCGATCGTTGGCGGGGGTAATGGCAAATACCAGTACCAATGGCAGGACAGTATCATCAATAAAAGGTTTGGAAATATTTCGGCCGCGAACGGAACGGCTTATAGTCCGACTGCGTTAAAACAAAACACTTGGTACCGGCGCATCACGGTTTCGGGCGCCTGCAGCGATACTTCTTCTATCATCCGCGTGTCGGTAAATCCTGTGATCGCCAACAATACGGTTGCCGCCGACCGGACGATCTGCGCGGGTACCGTGCCCGCGGCTGTTGGCGGAACGGCCACTACCGGCGGCGATGGCGTGTATGCATACCAGTGGATCAGCAGTTACGACAATCTTGTTTTTGAACCGGTAACGGGTGCGGTTAAAGCATCCTATGGTTTTCCGCCGCTCAGCCAGACGCTTTACATGAAGCGGGTTGTGAGTTCGGGAGCCTGTGTGGATACTTCATCGGTGCTTACCATTACGGTTCAGCCGCAGATCGGCAACGATCTGGTGAGTGCGAGCCAGGATATCTGTCCCGGCGGTACTGCGCAGGCTTTTACCGGGATGCCGCTTACTGGAGGAAATAATATTTACAGGTACCGCTGGCAAACCAGCGCCGACAGCCTGCAGTTCACAGATGTGTTCGGCGCAACGGGCGCTACCTACACAGCGGCGCCGGTGGTACAGACCGTTTTCTACAGGCGGGTAACAGTTTCCGGGGCCTGCACAGATACTTCCAATATCCTCCGGCTGCAGGTATCCGCCAGCAACAGTTGTTCCATTATCGTAAATGCATTTTCACCCAACGGCGATGGCATCCATGATACCTGGGAGATCCCCCTGCTTTCAGAATACCCCAACTGCACCGTCCGCGTGTTCGATAGATACGGCACCAGAATATTCGAATCCCGTGGTTACCGTACGGCTTGGGATGGCAAGCTCAACGGCCGTGATCTGCCGGTTGGGACTTATTATTTTATGATTGATTTGGGGAATGGGGGGAAGGTTTTGTCGGGTGGGGTGACGATTATCAAATGAGAGGTTATTTGATGGGCCAAATGAGGGTTCATGTAAAGGAATGCGTGGCGAAGTTACAATGGCTTATTGTGACTCGGTCTGTTATAAGTAGACTTTCTCAAGGATCTTCCTTTGCCAGTCTTTTAAAGGTACGTGACTTGATGTGTGTGTTTCTAAATCGGGTTCAATCCCAACTCTTTCAAATATTCGTTGTGCTTGTCTGTGTTTATTTTTATACTTTTATTTATCTCAATCAATTTGGTATTTATCTCTTTCAAGTCAATTTTTACTTCTTCTTCCGAAGTGCTTACATACCTTGAAATGTTCAGGTTATAATCGTTATTTTTTATTTCTCCCATTGAAACCCTCCGAGAGTACCGGATTCTTTCATTTCTGAATTTGTAAGTTTCTACAATATTGGCCAAATGTTTCTCAGAAAGTGAATTTTGACGTTTTCCTTTTTCAAATTGCTCGCTTGCATTGATAAATAATACATCATCTTTCTTTTTGCATCTTTTCAAAACCAAAATGCAAACTGGAATACCCGTCGAGTAGAACAAGTTGGAAGGCAAACCAATTACAGTGTCAATGTAATTTTCTTTTAACAATTTTTCCCTGATTCTTGCTTCTGCACCACCACGGAATAAAACCCCGTGGGGCAGAATGATTGCCATAGTCCCTTCTTTAGATAGAAAGTGGAATCCGTGTAATAGAAAAGCAAAGTCTGCTGCTGATTTGGGTGCTAAACCATATCCTTTGAAACGGAAATCTTCTGCTAACGTGTCGTTCGGTTCCCAACGCAAACTAAATGGCGGATTGGCTACAATGGCATCAAACTCAATTTTTTTGCTTGGATTCATTTCATTGAGTAAGTCCCATTGATTGAGCAATGTGTCACCGTGGAATATCTCAAACTCAGTATCTTTCATACCGTGCAAAAGCATATTCATTCGGGCAAGGTTGTAGGTCGTTACGTTTTTTTCTTGTCCGAAAATTTTGCCAATACTACCTTTAGCTTTCTTTAGTTGCGTCCTTACATTTAGAAGTAAAGAGCCCGAACCACAAGTGAAATCCAAGACCTTGTTCAGTTTAGGCTTATAACCAGTTGTTGGATCTTGAGAATCTAACAAGACAATTCGGGAAAGTATGGTTGAAATTTGTTGGGGTGTATAAAATTCACCTGCCTTTTTGCCTGAACCTGCGGCAAACTTGCCAATCAAGTATTCGTAGGCATCTCCAAGTATGTCGGTGTCGGTAGAAAAATCCGCAATGCCTTCTGCTATTTTGGTTATTATCTTACAAAGTGCGTCATTTCTTTCTTTAGGTGTTTTTGCAAAATCCGATCGCATTGATCCAGTAGTTCCGGTTTTGATGTACCCATAATATCCGGCGCAAGCTGACCCACCTTATCCGCTTTTAGTTGACCCATAATTATCAATCGCTGTAAC
>JAFBAN010000222.1 GCA_019247775.1 Chitinophagaceae bacterium
GGGCTCCGTTACTTATCAGGGAACTTCGTATGAGAATATTCCGCTGCTCTACGATTTTGCGAAAGATGCCCTGATCACCCGCGATTTTACGGGTGAACTGAGTATGGAACTGCTGAAGGAAAAGATCAGCCGTTTCTCACTGGGTCAGCATGAATTTGTGAAAATAGAACCGGACAGCGGCAGTTCCATGCGCCCCGGCTTTTATGAATTGCTGTATAGCGGCCCTGCATCTGTACTGGTGAAACGCACGAACCAGGTGGTCCGTGTTACCCAGCGCGAAGATGAGCCGGGCAAGCTGTCGGCCGACAGGCAGTTTGCCGAGTATGACGATTATTATGTGCTGAAGAACGGGCAGTATATCCCTGTGAGGGGAGAAGCAGATCTGCTGAATGTATTGAAGGACCATCGGGCGGAGCTCAGGAAATTCCTGGCACGCAGGCCTAAGAGTTATCGTAAAGATCCTGCAGCGGCGATCGTGGCGGCAGTGTCTTATTATGAGCAATTGAAAAATTAATGAAGCGCTCCTCTCTTGTATATCTTCTGATCCTCACCGGCGCATTTTTTTCGCCGCAGCGGGGTATTGCACAGGAGCAGCGCATTACTGTAAACCTCGCCAATGCCAGTCTCCCCGTTCTTGCGCAGGAAGTGGAAAGGCAATCGTCTTACCGCTTCTATTTCGATCCTGCGGAAACCGATAGCCTGAGGGTGACTGTTGCTGTCAATAATGTTACCATAGATGCCTTCCTGCAGCAGGTGTTTCAGAATACCGGCTTTCTATATGCGGTAGACCGGCAAGGCAGGATATTTATCAGTAAAAAAAATAAGATCCAGACCAGTCTGCCTGCGGGTTTTTTCAACCGCGGGCTCGCCGTTAAGGATACATTGGCAGAGATCTTCAATACAACGGGTGAGCCGCTTACCGATAAATCGGCCCTGCGCTCCTCCATCGAAAAGAAATTGTTCGAGATCGGGAGCCGTACAGGAGCCGGCGTAAAAGGCAATGCCAAACTCGTAGGATATGTGCGCGATGTGAAAACCGGCGAAGCATTGAGCGGAGCAACGGTGTACATGGATACTCCCAGTATTAAAACAGTTACAGATCAGTTCGGCTATTTCGTGATCAGCGTACCCCGCGGCCGGAGTACCCTGCGTGTGAGCAGCGTAGGCATGAAAGACACCAAGCGCGAACTGATGGTATATGCCGATGGAAAACTGAATGTGGAGATGGAGGATTATGTGGCCAGTCTTAAGGCGGTAACCGTTACCACCGAACGCCGCTCCAATATCCGCGGCCTGCAGATGGGAGTGGAGCGGGTAAATGTGCGCACCATCAAACAGGTGCCTACGGTGTTTGGTGAGTCTGATATCCTGCGGGTAGTACTGACGCTGCCTGGCGTTACATCCGTTGGCGAAGCGAGCACGGGCTTCAATGTGCGCGGAGGAGCGGCAGACCAGAACCTGATCCTGCTCAACGATGCTACCATATACAATCCTTCGCACCTGTTCGGTTTTTTCTCTGCATTCAATACCGATGTGGTAAAAGGCGTAGAACTGTATAAAAGTGCGATCCCCGAAAAATATGGCGGCAGGCTGTCTTCCGTACTGGATGTGGCTACCCGTGATGGCAATAATAAAAAGTTCTCGGGCAGCGGCGGCATCGGCATTCTTACCAGCCGCCTTACACTGGAAGGACCGCTGGATAAAAAGAATAAGGAAAAAACGACTTTTATCCTGGGAGGCAGAACCACTTATTCGGACTGGATCCTGCGCAATGTGCCCGATCCCGGATATTCGCATAGCAGCGCATCATTCTACGATCTCAACCTGAACCTCACCCACAATATCAACCCGAAGAATACGCTGTACCTTACGGGCTATATAAGCCATGACCGTTTCAGGCTGAGCGGGGATACGCTTTATACTTACGGTAACCGCAACCTGATCCTGAAATGGCGGCATAATTTCAATAGTACTTTTTACAGCGTATTGTCTGCCGGCAGCGACCGGTACCAGTATGAAATGGGCAGTGTGCAGGTGCCTTTGAATGCGTTCAAATTATCCTACGATGTCAATCAATTGCATGCGCGCGCGGAATTCAATTATACATCGGGCAACCGTCATACATTCAATTTCGGCCTGCATACGATCTACTATAAGATCCACCCGGGTTCTTTTCAACCCGCATCGGCCGCTTCACTCGTGATCCGCAATGAAGTACCGGCAGAGCAGGCGCTGGAATCCTCTTTTTATTTGGGCGACAAGTACAATATTACTCCCGACCTTTCCATAAGCGCCGGCATCCGCTATTCCATCTTCAATTATCTTGGTCCGCATGACGTGTATGGTTATGTTGCCAATGTGCCCCGGGATGCGGGTAACCTTATCGACACGGCGCATTACGCAGCCGGAAAGAATATAAATACCTGGCAGGGGCCCGAATTCCGGTTATCATTGCGTTACAGCCTTTCTGCAGACGCATCCGTGAAACTCAGTTTCAATACCCTGCGTCAGTATATCCATACGCTGTCTAATACCACTGCTATCTCGCCTACCGATATCTGGAAACTGAGCGATCAGTATATCAGGCCGCAGGAAGGTTACCAGATGGCGCTCGGATACTATCGCAACTTCTCATCCAATACCATCGAAACATCGGTTGAAGTGTACTACAAGCGCATGAGCCATTACCTCGACTACAAAAGCGGCGCAACACTGCTGATGAACAAACATATTGAAACCGACGTGATCAATACCGGCGGCGAAGCCTATGGAATAGAAGTGATGATCAAGAAAACGGTCACCAAACTCAATGGCTGGCTCAGTTATACCTATTCACGTACCATGCTGCGCATGGACGACCCCATCGCCGGTGAGCTGATCAATAAAGGCAACTACTATCCCGCCAATTTCGATAAGCCGCACAATGTGAATTTTATCGGCAATTATAAATTCTCGCATCGTTTAAGCCTTTCCATCAATGGTGTGTACAGTACAGGCCGGCCCATCACACTGCCGATCGCCATTTTTAACCAGGCCGGCTCGCAGCGGGTATTTTATTCGGATCGCAACCAGTACCGGATCCCCGATTATATCCGCGCGGATATCTCACTCAATATTGAAGGCAATCATCGCATCAAAAAGCTGGCGCATAGTTCGTGGTCGCTGGGCGTATACAATGCGCTCGCGCGTCAGAATCCTTATTCGGTGTTTTTTGCCCAGGAGAACGGGCTGATCAAAGGATACCAGTTGTCGGTTTTCGGAACGGCCATACCATTTCTCACCTATAATTTCAAATTCTGAGTATGAGCAGAAATGTGTATATCCTCGCCATCGTGTTGCTCTGCGGATTCGCCTGCAAGAAACCTTATACGCCTCCTGAGATCACGGTCAACTATAACTATCTCGTGATAGATGGGGTGATCAATGCCAACCCGAATGGCGTTACCACTATTCTGCTCAGTCGCACTAAAAATCTTGCCGATACGATCAAACCCGCCGCCGAAAATGGCGCCCAGGTATTTGTGGAAGGAGAAACCGGCTCGAGTTTTCCCCTGGGTGCGCAGGGCAACGGCGTTTACAACAGCGCTCCCCTTAATCTGAATGTTGCCGGAAAATACAGGCTCCGCATCGTTACAAAAGACGGCAGCGCCTATCAGTCCGATTATGTAAGTGTGAAACAGACCCCACCGATCGACAGCCTGAGCTGGAGACAGGACACACTTACCAAAGACGTGCTGATCTATGCCCATACCCATGACCCAAGTAACCAGACGCAATTCTATCGCTGGGATTATGTGGAAACCTGGCAGTACCATGCCGCATTCCAGGCGAGTTGGGGAATGAACGGCACCCGTATCTATTTTATCGATCCATATGATCAGGTGCTGCAACAGTACAATTGCTGGGGAACCATCAACTCAACCAATATCGCTATAGCCAGTTCGGAAGCGTTGAGCCAGGACGTGATCAGCTATGCCCTGGTGAATCGTGTGAAACAAAATGCAGAGAAGCTGATGGTTCGGTACTCAATCAATGTGCGGCAATACGGATTAACGCGCGAAGCATATCGCTACTGGCAGATCATCGAAAAAAGCACGCAGCAGACGGGTACGGTCTTCGATCCGCAGCCGGCGCAACTGATCGGTAATATTCATTGCACCAGTAATCCTTCAGAACCGGTAATCGGTTTTGTGAGCGCATCCTTCGTTACGGAGAAAAGGATCTTCATCGATCATAAAGATGTTATCGACTGGCATTTCATTGACCTCAGTCCGGAATGCGGGATCATCAACTCCTTTCAGGATCCCAGTGATTTTCTTCATTTTCCTTATCCCGATACTGCATGGGCGATCTATTACTACCAATCGGGCGGGGGAATGGCTATCTCCAGAAAACCCTGCCTGGATTGTCGCCGGCGTGGCGGAACGAATCAAAAACCCAGTTTCTGGCAATGATCAAAGACGCGGCTAAAACAGTGATATTTCTATTTACCCTGCTGGGATGCGTAACGCTATGCCGCAGCCAGGATATATCTGCGCTTGCCAAAAAGCTGGCCGATCAAAGTGCCGGCGATCTGCAGGAAAAACTATTCGTACATACCGATAAGGATTTCTACATGAGTGGCGAACTCATGTGGTTCAAGATCTATCTCACCAATGCCCGAACCCTGAAACCGCTCGATCTGAGCAAGGTCTGTTATGTGGAACTGCTGTCGAAAGACAACAAGCCGGTATTACAGGCAAAGCTTGCATTATTGGAGGCGATGGGAAACGGATCGTTCCAGTTGCCGTATTCCGTCAACTCCGGTAACTATGTTCTCAGAGCCTATACGAACTGGATGAAGAATAAAGGCGCCGATCTTTTTTTCGAGAAGCCCATCAAGATCGTGAATGCGCTTCGCCAGCCCGAATGGCCCGCCGCAACTGCTGCCGCATATGATCTGCAATTCTTTCCGGAAGGAGGCGATCTTGTTAACGGCCTCGCCAGCCGTGTTGGTTTCAGGATAGTAAATGCATCAGGTGTTGGGGTTGAAGCTTCGGGTACGGTGGTCAACAACAACAATGAAACGGTTGCAAGGTTTTCTACCCGGCGTTTCGGTATGGGAAATTTTGAGCTAAAGACCGAAAGAGGGCAATCTTATAAGGCGGTGGTGAATACAGCGGATGGCGCACAGATCACCCAGGCATTGCCGACAGCCCTGCCTTCGGGAACCGTAATGCATGTACAACATTTAACCGGCAATAAACTTGGAGTAGAGGTGGACGCCAATGACGGAGCTGCTTCTGTGGCTATGATAGTGCAGTCGCAGCAGCAACAGCCTGTTGCCTTGTCGAAGCCGCTGCAAAACGGAAAAGCATCTTTCGAACTGGACGCAGCACAATGGAACAGGGGCATCACACGCCTCACGGTCTTTGGTGCAGGAGGAAAGCCGGTTTGCGAGAGACTGGTATTCAGCAAACCTGAGGTATTGCCTTTGCGCCTGCAAACAGATGCGCCAGGTTACGGCACCCGAAAAAAAGTAACGATTGAATTGGGGTCAGCACGCG
>JAFBAN010000010.1 GCA_019247775.1 Chitinophagaceae bacterium
GCCTCTTTTATTGTCGGCCAGGGTAATATTCACCTGCTGCGACCGCGCCGAATCGTGTGGTGCGTGAGTGGTGATATTCAACCATAGATTATTGAAATGATAGGCATCCTCATGCCGGAACACCACAAAAATGTTATAGAGCGAACTGGTGTCTTCAATGTTGAAATTAAAAGCAGGTTTGTCGCTGCTTTTCCATTCATGCTGGGGAAAGAATTTCGTCTTCTCGAATACATCCAGCGTACCGCAACCAGCTAAAACAACAACGAGGGCGATGGTAACAACGGCTTTTTTCAACGACGGGAATTTGGGCAAAGATAAGAAAAGCTGTTAGCTATTAGCCGTTAGCTGTTAGCGACTTGCCGGCAACGGGCAACCTGCACAAAATCTCAATTGCTAATAGCTAGCGGCTAACAGCTAATAGCTTAAAGGACGTTCAAGATCTGCTCCTTGGCTTTTTCCAGCTCGTCCTTCATGAGGATAACGCATTTCTGAATGGTGGAGTCATAGGCTTTCGAACCGGTGGTATTGATCTCGCGGCCAAACTCCTGGAGGATAAATGAAAGTTTTTTGCCTTTGCTGATCTCTTTTTCATCCAGGATCGCACGGAAATAATCGCAGTGGTTCTTGAGGCGGACCTGTTCTTCGCTGATGTCCATTTTTTCGATATAATAGATCAGCTCCTGTTCCAGCCGGTTGGCATCATAGCCGTCGCTGCCGGTATTCTCTTCCAGCAATTTCACCAGGCCCTCTTTGATCTTGGTGCGGCGCAGGGGCTCCAGTCCGGCGATGGTAACCTGGTGCGCTTCGATATTGTCGATGCGGAGCAGGAGATCGGTCTCTATGGATTTACCTTCATCCACCCGGTGCCTGTTCAATTCAGCAATGGCATCTTTCAATACTTTTTCAAAACATTTCCAGTCCTCATCGCTGAGCACTTCAGTGGAAGGCAGGATCACGTCGGGCAGCTTCAGTATCGTACTTAGGATATCCCCGGTCTGGAGGTTCAGGTCATTCGCCAGCTGTGCCACCGGCTCAAAATAAGCTTTGGCCAGATCGGTATTGATGGTTACGGGTTTGTTCGCTCCATTCTGTTTAATGGTGATCGTGCACTCCACACTGCCGCGCTGCAACCCTTCATTAAGGAGGCTCCGGACGTCGAATTCATACGGTTTCAGTAAAGCCGGCAGGTTCAGTCGCAGGTCGAATTGCTTTCCGTTAAGCGAACGAACTTCCACCAGATAGGTCTTATCAGCTAGCGTCTGTTCCGCCCTTCCATAGCCTGTCATTGAATAAAGCATAGTAATGATTTGAAAATTTGTCCCGCCCAGCCGCATTGAAAAATTTGAAACAGGGTGGCTGAACAGGGGGCAACTTCCGCTTTTTATTCCAGATTAAAAATCTATTCCCACCCATTTCCTCTTATTCCGCTCGTATTTCTCGAAATTGAACTTATAGAGTTTGCCCGGACGATGCGGTACATCCTGCTCCATCTCATCGATATCGATCAGCAGATCCATCGATGCGAATTTCTTGCGGAAATTACGGCGATCGAGGGTGATACCGAGAATGGCTTCGTACAGGTTCTGCAGCTCGCGCAACGAAAATTTTTCCGGCAGCAGGTTAAAACCGAGCGGATGTTCCTGGATCCTTTTCTGCAGCCACTGGTAGCAGTAGTCAACGATCTCCTTATGATCGAAAGCCATTTCCTTCAGCGACGCCACACTGTGCCAGTGCAGGTCATGGTCATGTATTTTCAGCTCGTGATGGTTGATGTTCAGCAGCGAACAATATGCGATGGTAATAACCCTGCCTCCGGGGTGCCGTTTCGGGTGACTGAACACACGTACCTGGTCAAGGAACACATCGTTCATACCGGTACGTTCTTTTAAAATACGGTAAGCCGCTTCATCGAGCTCTTCATCATCGAGTACCCTGTCGCCCAGCAGGGAAAGTTTGTTCTCGAATATTTCAAGATCGCTTTTGATCAGCAATACCTTCAGTTTGTTTTCCTCGAACCCGAATATCACGCAATCAACCGTAAGCGGCACGGCGGGATACGATCGTACCAGCTCATCCGCATTCTTGATCAGCGCTGCCTCTACCGGTTGTTGTGGGGCATTTTTTTTCATCATGGCACTGTTGCAGTTGGTTTCTGCACGGGTTTATTAGGGGACTGACAAGATACAAAGTTTAAGGATTGTTCCCGTTTTTGGGAGGTGTTTTCTCTTTCATCGAACAAGCGCTTACCTTTATCAGCCAATCGAAACTTATGTACGGTAATGATCAGACCCGGCAACTGCAAAAACAGTCTGCCGGTTTTCTATCGCTGGCAACCAAAAAAGCATCCACGGTTCCTGTCAAAGAACTGGATGCGCTGCGGCAGGTGCTGCGTTTCCATGAGTATCGCTACTATGTGCTCAATGAACCGCTGGTATCAGACGGAGAATACGACCAGCTTTACAAATTGCTGGAGCGCACGGAGCAAGCGGATCCTGCATTGATCACGCCGGATTCTCCCACGCAACGGGTAGGAAGCAGCCTGAATCAGGGTTTCACCACTGTTCAGCACCTGGTGCCGATGCTGAGCCTTGATAACAGTTACAACGCAGAAGACCTGCTCGATTTCGACCGCAAAGCCAGGGAGCTGAGCGGGCTCGATACGATCGAATATTGCATCGAACCCAAATTTGATGGCGCCAGTATTTCGTTAATCTATGAAAACGATAAGCTGGTACGCGCCGCCACACGCGGCGATGGAGTGGAGGGTGAAGAGATCACTACCAATATCAAACAGATCCGTTCCATTCCGCTTACCGCCGCCTTCTCCAAGTATGGCCTGCAGCAGATAGAAGTGCGGGGTGAAGTGATCATGAGCAAAAAATCATTTGCCGCATACAATGAGCAGCTTGCCGCGCAGAACCTGGCTCCGCTGGCCAATCCGCGCAACGCCGCTTCGGGCAGCCTGCGGATGAAAGATCCCAAAGAAGTAGGACGCCGCTCACTCGATGCCTTCCTCTACCATATCAGTTTCTTCATTACCGATGACGGCTGGAAAATGTCTGACGAAGGCGAAGAAAAAGCAGATATAAAAAAGCATCTGTCAGGAAATAATTTACTCGCTTCGCACTCAGGATCGCTTGAGTTGCTCTGGAACCTCGGCTTCCGTTCGCCGCAAAAGGAAAAACGCGTAGTGAAAGGCATCCAGCCGGTGATCGATTACTGCCTCGAATTCGAAGCAGGCCGCGACGATCTTCCGTATGAGATCGATGGCATGGTTGTGAAAGTGAACGATGTGGTGCTGCAGGAAAACCTGGGTATGACCTCGCATCACCCGCGCTGGGCCATTGCATTCAAGTTCAAAGCCAGGCAGGCTACTACCAAGCTGATAGGCGCCGGTTTCCAGGTAGGAAGGACCGGCGCAGTAACGCCCGTGGCCAAACTGGAGCCGGTATACCTTGCCGGCGTTACCGTATCGAGTATTTCCATCCACAATGAAGAATATATCCGTGAAAAGGACCTGAAGATCGGCGACACGGTCCTGATCGAACGCGCAGGCGATGTGATACCGCAGATCGTTAAATCATTGCCCGAATTGAGGACCGGCAAAGAAAAGCCGATCGCTTTCCCGAAACAGTGCCCGGTTTGCAAAAGCGAACTGTACAAGGAAGAAGGCGAAGCAGTATGGCGTTGTATCAATATCGAATGCGAGGCGCAGGTAGTGGAGAAGATGATCCATTTCGTAAGCAAGGATGCGATGGATATCAAAAGCTTCGGCGAAGCGAATGTGCGGAAATTCTATGAGCTTGGATTCCTGAAAGATATCCCCGGTATTTATACTTTGCCCTATGATCAGATAGGCGCGCTGGAAGGCTTTGGTAAAAAAAGTCTGGACAATCTGCAGGCGGCTATCGAAGCGTCCAAACAGCAGCCCCTGCACCGGCTCATTTATGCATTAGGGATCCGGTTCGTGGGCGAAACAACCGCCAAGACCCTGGCCAATGCGGTGAACCATATACTTGATTTTGCAGCCAAATCTGAAGAAGAACTCACCCAACTGGAAGATGTGGGCGTAAAAGTGGCCAAAAGCATCCATGGGTTTTTCCAGAACAAACAGAACATACACATGCTGCAGCAGCTGGAGAAGCTGGGATTGCAACTTCAAAACCAGAAAAAGAAAGCGGTAGCGGCCGGCGCGTTAACGGGCACTACTTTCCTGTTCACCGGCACCCTGGCCAAATTGAAACGCAGTGAAGCAGAAGCCATGGCAGAGGCCGAGGGCGGCGTGATAGTAAGCGGTGTCAGCGCAAAGCTCAACTACCTGGTGGTGGGAGAAGATGCAGGCAGTAAACTTGAAAAAGCAAAAAAGATCAATACCATCAAGATCATCTCCGAGGATGAATTCCTTCAGCTGATGACCAAATAAATCCAATCCACAATCCTGCCACTCTATGCTACAAGCGTCGACCCTGAAATTCCTGAAAGACATTAAAAAAAATAATCAGCGCGACTGGTTCGAAAAGAACCGCAGCAGGTACGAAGCGGCCAAAGAAGACATGATGCAACTGGTTGATGCAGTCATTAAGCAGCTCGGGAGAAAAGATCCGACCATTGCGCCGCTGGTTGCAAAAGATTGCCTGTACCGGATCAACCGGGATGTGCGTTTCAGCAAGGATAAATCGCCATATAAACACCATTTCGCTGCAAGCCTGATCCGCGGCGGCAAGAAATCCGATTTCGGGGGTTATTATATCCATATCGAACCCGGCGAATCGATTATCGGCGGCGGTAAATACCAGACCACCCCGGAAATGATCCGTAAGATCAGGCAGGAGATAGACTATTCCTGGGATGAGTTCAAGAAGATCATTACCAGCAAAAAATTTGTTGCCGCATTCGGTGATATCGATAAAAGTCCGGAATTTTCGCTCAGCCGCGAACCGAAAGGCTATGAAAAGGAAAACCCGGCGATCGATTATATCAAACTCAAAAGCTGGATCACATTCGCGTCCCTGACCGACGCCGATCTTACCGGCAAGGACCTGGTGAAAAAGATCGTTACTACGCTCGAAGCCCTGCAGCCGCTGCTGAATTTCCTGAACCGTGCGATAGCTGAGTAGACGATCTCTGTCTGAAGAAAATAAAGCCGCAGATCCGCAGATTAAATACCAAAGAAAAAATCTGCGAATCTGCGGCCAAAATTCATGGTCGTCCCCATTGCTTACAAAAGTCCTTTCCCCATTAAATATTCAGCAATCTGCACCGCGTTGGTAGCGGCGCCTTTGCGGAGGTTATCGCTCACGATCCACATGTTGAGCGTATTGGGCTGCGTTTCATCACGGCGAAGCCTGCCTACAAATACCTCATCCTTTTCGTGCGCCCACAATGGCATCGGATAAACTGCCTGTGAAGGGTCGTCCTGTACAACAACACCCGGCGCGCTGCTCAGCAGGCTTTTTACTTCATCCAGGTCGAAATCATTTTCAAATTCGAGGTTTACGCTTTCACTATGTCCGCCCACTACGGGGATGCGAACAGTGGTAGCTGTAACGCGGATAGAATCATCGCCCATGATCTTGCAGGTCTCTTTCACCATTTTCATCTCTTCCTTGGTGTAGCCGTTCTCGAGGAACACATCTATCTGCGGTATCACATTCAGGTCTATCTGGTATTTATAAGCCATCTCACCCTGTTCGTTTTTACGCTCATTGTATAACTGGTCTACGGCCTTTTTACCGGTACCGGTCACACTCTGGTAAGTGCTTACCACCACGCGTTTGATCTTATATTTTTTATGCAGGGGCTGCAGTGCAACCACCATCTGGATGGTGGAGCAGTTGGGATTGGCGATGATGCGATCCTCTTTTGTAAGCACATCGGCATTCACTTCCGGCACCACAAGCTTTTTGGAAGGATCCATACGCCAGGCAGAGGAGTTGTCGATCACCGTAATGCCGGCCTCCGCAAATTTCGGCGCCCATTCGAGAGAGGTGTTGCCGCCCGCAGAAAAAATGGCCACGGCAGGTTTGGCGTCAATGCCATCCTGCATGCTTACCACTCTGTATTTCTTGCCTTTGAATTCCACTTCTTTGCCTACTGAGCGTTCTGAAGCTACCGGAACCAGTTCAGTTACCGGGAAATTACGTTCGGCCAATACCTGCATCATTTTGGTGCCTACCAGTCCGGTGGCGCCTACTACGGCTACTTTCATTTTTTTGTGCGGCTCAAGAAGCCTTTTTTTAGATTAATAAAAAAAATAGAGCCTTCCGTTTGGGAAGGCTCTAAGTATATTGATCATACACAAACGTAGAAGCACTTCCCCGTCAGAGAGGTTTCTTGGTACGTTTTGTATGTTTCATGGTCATCATTACGGGGCGAAAATATCAATCCAGCGGTTTATCTCCAAAACTATTTTTCAAAATCTGCCCTTGTAAGTCCGGATTGGCGCAGAATGGAATTGAAAGTGCCTATGGGAATTTGCTTCCTGTCAGCCGGCACAATGACGGTTAGAACCGGATTACCTTCTTTACGATACTTGGTGTGACTACCTTTTTGGGAAACAAACAGAAAGTCGTTGTCAAGCAATATCTTAATGATCTCGTCAGATGAATATAATTTAGGCATGGTTCCATTCAGTCTCTATAAGTTCCGGAGCCTCTATCACCGATGCATTTTCAATAGGCATATCTTCAAAGTATAACTCAAGTGCTTCTTCCAGATTCCGGAGCGCTTCGTCTCTCGTATTTCCAAAGCTGGAAACCTCCACATTGAGGCATTGAGCCACGAAATGTTCCCCTTCTTTCCATATCACATGCTGAAACGACGTTTTCATAAAGTCAGGTTTTTATAAAATTAAAATAAAAAACACCAGCAGCTGCCGGTGTTTCTACCTAAAATATTTCTAAAAGAACGGTATTTCTATCAAACCAGGCTGATATCGAAATTCACCAGCTGCACAAACTCATCCATCCTGGCGTCGATGTCTGCCTTTTTGATCTCGCGCAAACGCTCCGTTCCGAATTTTTCCACGCAGAAAGAAGCCATGGCGCTGCCTACGATGATCGCGGTCTTCATATTCTCGAAGGAGATATCTTTTGTACGCGCCAGGTGACCGATAAAACCACCGGCGAAAGTATCTCCTGCGCCGGTTGGGTCGAATACGTCTTCCAGCGGAAGGGCCGGTGCAAAGAACACCTGGCGGCCATGGAACAGTAAAGCACCATGCTCGCCTTTTTTTATGATCAGATACTTCGGTCCCATTTTCATAATGGCGGCCGCAGCTTTTACCAATGAGAATTGACCGCTCAATTGACGGGCTTCGCTGTCGTTCACCAACAGTACATCCACCATCGAAATGGTCTTACGCAGATCGTCCATCGCCACTTCCATCCAGAAGTTCATGGTATCCATTACGATCAGTTTGGGACGCGTCTTCAGCTGTTCTATCACGCTGCTCTGCACCGATGGCAGCAGGTTACCCAGCATCAGGAACTCACAGTCCTGGTAACCCGCCGGCACAACCGGCTGGAAATGTTCCAGCACATTGAGTTGCGTATCGAGCGTGTCGCGGGTATTCATATCCATATGGTAACGACCGCTCCAGAAAAAAGTTTTCTCGTCCTTTTTGATCTGTACGCCTTCGAGCTCAACGCCGCGGGCAGTAAGTGCATCCAGCTCCTGCTGCGGAAAATCGCCGCCTACTACCGAGATCTGCTTAACCGGGGTAAAATTGGAGGCGCACCAGGCAATATACGTTCCGGCGCCGCCGATGATCCTGTCGCTCTTCCCGAATGGCGTTTCAATCGCATCGAAAGCCATGGAGCCGACAACAACTAATGACATAAATAGGGTTTTGGTATAGGGGGGCGAAATTAGGGTAAAAGCCGGATTATCGCCAACGCATTTAGGCGGCGATCAACACATCCCGATGAGTGATACTAACACATTCTCAAGTTTTGCTCAAAAATCTTACTAACAAACGTTATCTTCGCTGCATGGCAAGAATAAAAACCGACAAGAACGTCTCGCGTAAAGATGTTATCGTCACCAAAGCTGCTGTTCTTTTCAGGGAGAAAGGTTTCAAGGCCGCCAGTATGCGCGACCTGGCCGAAGCTGTAGGCGTAGAGGCGGCGAGCCTGTACAATCATATCAAATCCAAAACCGAGCTGCTGCACGAATTGTGTTTCGGTGTAGCCAATCGCTTCATGCATAAAATAGACGAGATCGAGGCTGAACCCGGTACGGCTATTGAAAAAGTGGAGCGGCTGCTGCGTTTCCATATCAATGAAATGATCAGCCACTATGAGGAAGTCTATGTAAGCGACCGGGAGTGGAAACACCTTGCAGATCCTTACCTGTCTAATTTCCAGAACCAGCGCCGTATCTACCGCAAGCGTTTTGCGGCGATCATCGAGAACGGTATCCGTAATAAAGAGATCAAGAAAATAGATGCGCCCACTGCGGTGCTGATCATGCTGCACGCCATCGGCGGGATCGAGAGCTGGCATCGCTCTACCCAAAAGATCAGTGCCGAAGCATTGGAAGACAATATGATCACCATTCTTGTAGGCGGCCTGGTAAACCGTTAGCAGCGCTATCCGGCCGGATTCATTTCAAATTTTCAATTCCAGATTTTGTCCATTCATTTCCATCCGCTGCAGATCCGGGAAATAAAGAAAGAGACCGCGGATTGTGTTTCGATCTCCTTTGATGTGCCTGCTGAACTAGCCGACACCTTCAGGTACAAACAAGGGCAATACCTTACGCTCCGCACCACCATCAACGGCGAGGAAGTACGTCGCTCCTATTCCATCTGCTCGAGTCCGCTCGATCATGAATTAAAAGTTGCCGTTAAACAAACAGAACACGGCCTGTTCTCCACCTATGCCAATGAACAGCTGAAAAAAGGCGATACGCTCGATGTTATGGAGCCGATCGGCAAATTTTTCGTGGAACTGGACCCCAAAAAAACCCGGCAGTATATCGGCTTCGTGGCGGGCAGCGGTATTACGCCGGTGCTGTCGATCATCAAAACTACTTTGCGCGTTGAGCCCCACAGCAGTTTCACATTGGTGTATGGCAACCGCAACCGGCAGTCGATCATTTTCAAGGAAGAACTCGAAGCCCTTAAGAATTTATACATGGATCGTTTCCGGGTGATCCATATCCTTTCGAGGGAAAGAACGGATGCAGAGATCAATTTCGGACGTATCGATGCAGAGAAATGCGGACTGCTTTGCGAGAAGAACCTGGACATCAACACTACGGATGCTTTCTTTCTCTGTGGTCCCGAGCAAATGATCTTCTCCGTAAAAGGGCAGCTTGAGCAACTGGGGGTTGATCCGAAGAAGATCCATTTTGAATTGTTCACGACCCCCGGCGGCGAAAAAAGAAAACCGGTTCGCAGCGAAGCGGCAGAAGAACAGGAGGTAAAAAGCAGGATCACGGTCCGTCTCGATGGCCGCAGTTTCGATTTCGATCTCGGTTTTGGCGGCGAACCTATTCTGGATGCGGCGTTAAGGAATGGCGCCGATCTGCCCTATGCCTGCAAAGGCGGGGTCTGCTGCACCTGCCGCGCCAAACTGCTGGAAGGCGAAGTAGAAATGGAAGTCAATTATGGACTTGAGCCTGAAGAATTGGAGCAGGGTTTTATCCTCACCTGCCAGTCGCATCCGAAGACCGGGCATGTAGTAGTGGATTTCGACATTAAATAGAGAATAAAAGAAAAACGAAGGGAAGAAGATAAAAAAGAAGCTCTCTTTTTGCTTATTTACTTCGTTTTTCTTTTATTGAAATTACAGGCTCAACATTAAGAGCCTGTCGTCATTCGGGATCGCGGATGGTTTCGCTAAGAGGTAAGGAGAGAAAGAGGACGGCAGGAGTGATCACTCCTAAACTTCTTTGCTCTTATCCACTCTTAGCAAAACAAAATCTTCATCCGCGGCGGGCAATAGAAGAAAAACGAAGAGAAGAAGATAAAAAAGAAGCTCTCTTTTTGCTTTTTACTTCGTTTTTCTTTTATTGAAATTGAGGGTTTGCTGAACATTACGAGCCTGTCGCCATTCGGGATCGCGGATGGTTTCGCCAAGAGTTAAGGAGAGAAAGAGGGTAGCGGGAGTAATCACTCCTAAACTCCTTTGCTCTTATCCACTCTTAGCAAAACAAATTTTTCAAAGCAGAAGGCAAGAATTATTTAAGCAACACCTGCCTGATCAACGGCGTCCAGATGGTATAGCCTTTTGCGTTCATGTGCAGTTTGTCGGCGATGAAAATATCGTCCATTACCGAACCGTCTGGTTTCAGCATGGCGCTGTGTACATCGATGAAATTTGTATGAGGCTGGCCCCGCAGGAAATCTTTGATCAGTTTATTCGATTCTACGATAGCAGGCTCGAGTTTCCAGCGGCTGGGACTCGGCTTGATCGAAATAAAAGCCAGGGGCACGCCGGGAAGGTGGGCGCGGATCATGCCGAACAATTGGGTAAAGCGCTGCAATACCATTACCGGCGTTGCCGAATCCGCTGCGGCCAGATCATTTTCGCCGCAATAGATCACGATCTGTTTCGGCTTATAGGGATAGATAATTTCATCCGCATACCGGATCAGGTCGGGCAGCGATGAACCCCCGAATCCGCGGTTGAGGATGGGGTAACCGGGAAAATAATCCAGCACATCCGTCCACTTGGTAAAGGATGAACTGCCCACAAAGAGTATATTGGCCGGCAGCGGCATTTGCACACTGTCCTTTTTTTTGAATGCGTCGATCTCTTTACGGAAAGGCGGCTGGGCCAGCAATGAAATGGCGGCAAGGCATCCGATGATGAAAAGCAGGGATTTTTTCATACCAGAAAGATAGCCATGAGCCGGGATGCTAACAAAAACCAGTATTTTTTGTTGAGGTAATGCTAACATTTGTTAGCCGAACCGGAATCTTTCTTATTTTTACGCCTCAATTCAAGGGTATGGAAAAGAACCTGGAAGAAATATTTCAGGATAAAATTGACCGTGAGATCCGCATCGAGCCGAAAGACTGGATGCCTGAGAAATACAGGCAGACCCTGATCCGGCAGATCAGTCAACATGCGCATAGCGAGATCGTGGGTATGCTCCCCGAAGGCAACTGGATCACGCGTGCGCCCAATCTCCGCCGCAAATCCATCCTGCTGGCCAAGGTGCAGGATGAGGCTGGTCATGGTCTTTATCTCTACTCCGCTGCCGAAACACTCGGCATCTCGCGCGACGAGATGTACGAGCAACTGCACAGCGGCAAAGCAAAATATTCATCCATCTTCAATTACCCCACCCTCAGCTGGGCGGATATGGGCGCGATCGGCTGGCTGGTAGACGGCGCTGCTATCATGAATCAGGTGCCTCTTTGCCGCAGCAGCTTCGGTCCGTATGCGCGCGCGATGGTCAGGGTGTGTAAGGAAGAAAGTTTTCATCAGCGCCAGGGTTTCGAGATCCTGCTTACTTTAAGCAAGGGCAGTGAAGCGCAGCGCCGCATGGCACAGGATGCCATCGACCGCTGGTGGTGGCCAAGTGTGATGATGTTCGGACCCAAGGATGATGAAAGCCCCAACTCTTTGCTGAGCATGAAATGGAAGATCAAACGTTTCAGCAATGACGAACTGCGTCAGAAATTCGTGGATATCTGTGCGGAACAGGTAAAGATACTCGGCCTCACGCTGCCCGATCCGGACCTGAAATGGAATGAGGAACGGGGACATTACGATTTCGGTGCGATCAACTGGGATGAATTCTGGCAGGTAGTACAAGGCAATGGCCCCTGCAACAAAGAACGCCTCGGCGCCAGGAAAAAAGCCTGGGAGGATGGGGCCTGGGTACGCGAAGCAGCCAATGCATATGCAGAAAAAAGAAAAAACAGGCAATCGGTTAATGCCGCATAATCATCATGAGCACTACTAAATCTGAATGGCCGCTCTGGGAAATATTCATCCGCAGCCGGCAGGGCCTCGATCACAAACATGTAGGCAGCCTGCATGCAGCTGATGCGCAGATGGCCATCGAGAATGCCCGCGATGTGTATACCCGACGTATGGAAGGTGTGAGCATCTGGGTGGTGGAAAGCAGGCATATTCATGCGAGCAATCCTGCTGAAGCCGGCGCGCTTTACGACCCGGCGAATGATAAAGCATACAGGCATCCTACTTTTTATGATCTGCCTGACGAACTGAAACATATGTAACCTACCCCCCAGCCCCCTGAAGGGGGAGCAATTATGGACACTATTCGATTGAATTATATTCTCCACTTAGCAGACAATGCGCTGATACTTGGTCATCGCAACAGTGAATGGTGTGGCCATGGGCCGGTGCTGGAACAGGATATTGCGATTTCGAATATTGCACTGGATGGATTGGGACAGGCAAGGAATTTTTATCAGTCTGCCGCAACAATTGCCGGTAATGGCGCCACCGAAGATTCGCTGGCCTATCTGCGGGATGTGATAGACTTTAAGAACTGCCTGCTTGCCGAGGTTCCCAATGGCGACTGGGCGCAAACGATATTGCGGCAGTTTTTTTTCAGTGCATATCAATACCTGCTGTACACAAAGCTTCAGCAGAGCAATGACGGGCAACTGGCCGCTATAGCAGAAAAATCATTGAAAGAAGTCAGTTACCATTTACGCTGGAGCAGCGAATGGGTGATCAGGCTGGGTGATGGCACGGAAGAAAGTCGTACCCGTATCGGAAATGCGCTTGAATTCCTCTGGCCCTATACCGGCGAACTGTGCCTGCCTGCCGGTTATGAACTCGATGCCGCTTCGAACGGTTATGGTGTGGATGTTTCATCGTTGCAGAGCGACTGGCATCAGCGGGTAAGTTCTGTTTTGGAAGAAGCAACACTGGCAGTGCCCGAAACCGGCTGGATGCAATCGGGCGGAAAGCAGGGAAGACACACAGAACATCTCGGGTATATCCTGGCGGAGATGCAGTATCTGCAAAGGGCTTATCCTGGTGCGGAATGGTAAGCCCCCCGGCCCCCTGAAGGGGGAGTTATTATGTCGACAGGTTTAGAAAATATCAACACACTAAATACACAGGACGATCTGAAGAAACAGGTCTATCAAATACTTGAGACCGTACTCGATCCCGAAGTGCCGGTACTATCCGTTGTAGACCTGGGCATAATTCGCGATGTTCAAATTTTGGCTCCCCCTTCAGGGGGCGGGGGGGGTTGGGGAGTCGAAGTATTCGTCACCCCTACCTATTCCGGCTGCCCAGCTATCGATATCATCAACGTGCATATCCGTATGGCATTGCTGCAGCATGGGTTTAAAGAGATCAGGATCACCCAGCTGCTCTCACCCGCCTGGACCACCGACTGGATCAGTGAAGCGGGCCGGGAGAAACTGAAAGCATACGGCATTGCGCCACCGCATTACCGTCAATCAGTTTGCACGCCCGAAGCATTTCAGGCAGAAGAAGCGATCCAGTGTCCTTTATGTCAGTCCTACAATACCAGGTTGGTTTCACAATTCGGCAGTACAGCCTGTAAGGCCCTGTATCAATGTAACGACTGCAAGGAGCCTTTCGACTATTTCAAATGCCACTAGGTATAAATACGTATTGGTTAAAATGGTTAAAGAAGTAAAATTGGGTTAAAAAGAAGTGGAATCTGAAATCGCAGGTTTTGAGAAATTAGAAGTTTGGAAAGAAGCCCGGGTATTCAGAAGAATGATTGGTGAGATATGTAAATGTCTTCCTGCAGAAGAACGCTACAGGTTGATCGACCAGCTAAAAAGAGCATCTGGATCAGTCACCGCAAATATCGCTGAAGGCTATGGGCGATTCCATTATAACGATAATCTTAAATTTTGCAGATATGCCCGAGGTTCGCTGAATGAATCATTAGACCATCTTATTACAGCCGCCGATGATGGATATATCCGTGAAGAGGTCCTAATTTTACATCGCAAGCAATATGAAAAAGTGCTTAGGCTTCTAAACGGTTACATTGCCTATCTAAAAAATCAAAATCCCTCATAGCTGCCTGCACATTAAATATTTAGTCCCCCAAAACCCACTTTAACCACTTTAACCACTTTAACCCAATGCCTTCCGTCCTGATCGATATTCACGAGTCTGTCGCTACGATTACACTTAACCGCCCGGATAAGTTAAACTCCTTCAACCGCGAAATGGCACTGTTACTGCAGGATAAGTTAGACGAATGTGCGACTAACGACGGAGTGCGATGCATCTATATCACTGGTGCAGGCAAAGGATTCTGTGCAGGGCAGGATCTTGCGGAAGTGGTGGATCCGGAGGGCCCGGGCATGCAGAAGATCTTGAGTGAACATTATAACCCGATCATCACCCGGCTGCGTACGATCCCTAAACCCATTGTGGCTGCGGTTAATGGCGTAGCTGCGGGCGCAGGCGCCAACCTGGCATTTGCCTGCGATATCGTAGTGGCATCGCAGAACGCTTCTTTTCTCCAGGCATTTTCGAAGATCGGATTGATACCTGATAGTGGCGGAACTTTTCATCTTCCCCGGCTGATCGGGTTCCAGAAAGCAAGCGCATTAATGATGCTGGGCGATAAGATCAGCGCAGAGGACGCATTACAGATGGGCATGCTCTATAAAATTTTCGGCGAAGATGTGTTCGTAAGTGAGAGCAAAAAAATTGCCTCAACACTGGCTGCCATGCCCACCAAAGCGCTGGGATACATCAAACATGTACTGAACCAGTCGCTCAGCAATGGATTGGCCGATCAATTGGCATTGGAAGACGAATTCCAGCAGAAAGCAGCGGCCACCGCAGATTTTAAGGAAGGAGTAGCGGCGTTCCTCGAAAAAAGAAAACCCAATTTCAATGGCAACTGATATGACCGATAAAGACCAATACGCCAATAAGGTGGTTGCACACATGATGGAGCACGATAAATTCTCTCAGTGGCTGGGCATTTCCGTACTCGAGGTCAGGGAAGGATATAGCCGGATCAGTATGACCGTCCGACCTGAGATGGTGAACGGATTCGGCATCGCTCATGGCGGGATCGCTTTTTCACTTGCCGACAGCGCTTTTGCTTTCGCCTGCAATAACCGTAACAATCTGTCCGTGGCGCTGGATACCTCTATCAATTTTACAAAAGCGGTGAACAGCGGCGATATACTTACCGCAGAAGCAAAAGAATCACACAATGGCAGAAGCACGGGCCTATACCATATCATCATCACCAATCAGCAGAACGAGCAGGTGGCAGTTTTCAAAGGCACCTGCTTCCGCACAGGCAAAACGCTTATCTGATTTTAAATTTTGTCCCACAAGCTGGATAAATTTTAAATTACCGCATTGTCAATTCAAAATTCATCCCGCCTTGCGGGACAAAATTCAAAATAGTCAATGATCTACGCCTTTAAAGATTTTGTTCCCGTAGTGCATCCCTCGGCTTTCGTGCATCCGCAGGCGGCAGTAACGGGTAACGTGATCATTGGCGAGAATGTGTATATAGGCCCGGGGGCGGCCATCCGTGGCGACTGGGGTGGCATTGTTATCGAGGACGGCTGCAATGTGCAGGAGAACTGCACCATCCATATGTTCCCCGGCGTAACAGTTGTGCTGAAAGCCGCGGCCCATATCGGGCATGGGGCAGTGATCCACGGCGCCACCATCGGCCGCAATTGCCTGGTGGGAATGAACAGTGTGGTTATGGACAATGTGGTACTGGGCGATGAATGCGTTGTAGGCGCGCTCAGTTTTATCAAAGCCGGCGACACTTTTGAGGCCCGCAGTCTGATCGTGGGTAATCCCGCAAAAAAAATAAAAGATGTGAGCGATGAAATGATCGGCTGGAAAACGGCGGGCACACGCCTGTACCAGGCTTTGCCCGCAGAGATGGCCGCTCACTGGCATAGTTCCGAACCCCTCAGGGAACTGCCTTCAGACAGGCCCCCGCAGGAATCGCTCTACCAGACTTGGAATGAGCTCAAGGACAAGGCCAGGCAATAACATTCGTGTACCTTCGCCATTCTTTAATCCGTAATTACAGGCCGTGTCTGACAGGAACAATTTCATCGACTATATCCGCATTTTTGCCCGCAGCGGCCATGGTGGCGCCGGTTCAAGACATTTCATGCGCAACAAACTCACTGCCATGGGCGGACCCGATGGGGGTGATGGCGGCAGGGGCGGGCATATCATCCTGCGCGGCAACAGCAATCTCTGGACATTATTGCACCTGCGGTATTTCAAGAACGTGATCGCCGAAAATGGCGAACCCGGCAGCAAGAACAACTGTACCGGTCGTGATGGAAAAGATATAATCATCGAAGTTCCGCTCGGCACCATTGCACGCAATGAGGAGACAGGCGAAAAAGAGGCCGAGATCCTCGAAGACGGCCAGGAATTCATCTGGCTGCGGGGCGGGCGCGGTGGATTGGGTAACAGCAATTTTGCGACACCCACCAACCAGGTGCCTGATCACGCCCAGCCCGGCGAGCCGGGTGTGGAAGGCTGGAAAAATATAGAACTGAAAGTGCTGGCCGATGTGGGCCTGGTCGGTTTCCCCAATGCGGGCAAATCAACCCTGCTTTCCGTGATCACTGCCGCCAAACCCAAGATCGCTAACTATGCATTCACCACGCTGGTGCCGCAGCTGGGCATGGTGGAATACCGCGACCAGAAATCCTTCTGCATCGCCGATCTGCCCGGCATCATCGAAGGCGCCGCTGAAGGCAAGGGGCTTGGGCATCGCTTCTTAAGGCATATCGAACGAAATTCAGTGCTGCTGTTCCTCATCCCCGCCGATAGCGCCGATCACAAAAAAGAATTCGAGATCCTGCGGAATGAGCTGGAGGAATACAATCCCGAAATGCTCCAGAAAGATTTTATCATCGCCATCAGCAAAAGTGATATGCTCGATGAGGAGCTGAAAGAAGCCATCCTCAAAGAACTCCCACTCGGCATCCCCCATATTTTCATCTCCTCCGTAACAAACACGGGACTGGTTGAACTTAAAGACCTGTTGTGGAAAGCGCTGAATAAGAGCTAGTCTGTAGTCTGTTGTCTGTAGTTTGTGGTTGTTGGCTGTTGATAGTTTGTTGTCGTTCACCGCACACTATAAACCCAAAAACAACCACAGACCACATACCACAGACCACAGACTAAATCTTTCATCCGCCTGGGTTACCTTTTTAACCCATCGGGTATTAATAGGTATCGATGCAGGTCTGATGTACATCATTTAACATGCAATACCGTTACGGTAACCTGTACATCTTCTGATTGTTCCCATGTAAGCACTCTTTGTTTGCCGCTGCGGTCTACAGACCCTGTTGGTATTCTATTATTCATGTAAAACAAAAATTGAGGAACTATGAAAAAGCAAACAATTATCCGCGCAGCAAAAAGATTCGTGATCGCCAACCTGTTAACCGGCGCCATATTTCTTTCCGCCCACGCGGCGGGAGGTTCGTTCGATCCTACTGCGAAAGCCGAAGTGAAATACATCGGTGTAGATAAAGAGAACCAGCTGTCATTCAAGGTAAAATACCTGAACCCCACGGGCAGCACGTTCAGTCTTTCCGTACTGAACGAGGACGGAGAAACCATCTACAAAAGTTATTACGATAACAAAAGCTTCGATAAAACCTTCAAGCTGCCGAAACTGGAACTGAGCAAACTGGTTTTCCTGATCGAAGACTCGAAGAATGACGTGAAAGAAAAGTACACGGTAAATATCAAAACCAGTGTGCAGGAGGAAGTGACGGTTAGCAAGAATTAAGGCAGCGATTAACGGTTAATCTTTAGCTATTAGCCGCTAGTAGTTACTGAAAATAATCTGCGGATCTGCGGCAAAAACATTACGCCTCAGATTCGCAGATTCCTGCTATTTAGGATCGTGATCACACCTGTTGAAAACTAAACGCGTACCGATCTCCGCAGAAT
>JAFBAN010000074.1 GCA_019247775.1 Chitinophagaceae bacterium
GCGGCATTCGGTTTACCTGGATGTGAAGCTGAAATAGAATTTCCTGTTAGCTTACACATACGAAAGCCACCAGTGCGGATGCGTTCTTTTATAGTTGCCGTACCATTTGCAGGGATAATACAAAAGCGCAACCACCAGTATCCAGAAAAGGTATACTTCCCATAAAGGCATCCCGAATCCATCGGCCTGCCAGACCAGCGGGTAGCCGTTGAATTTTATGGGGATGCCCTGTATCAGCACCAAAAGGATATTGATCGCCCTGATCAGACATAGATGCAGGATGAAATAGAAATAAGGAACATTGCCATACACCCTGCAGATATCGGCAAAACGCCCTTTGAAACCTTCGGCCAAAGCAAGCAGGATCAGGATGGGGCCCAGCGTTACGGCCGCAAACAGCAGGGATGGCGGTTGCTTGCTTACATTCAGGAATGATAAAAAAGTGTGGGCGCCGTTGCTTTGCCTGGTCCAGTGCGAGGGATCGCCATACTGGTTGATCATTCGCAGAACGATGAATAAAACGATGAGACCAAGCCCGGAGATCACCAGGACCTTTTTTCTTCTTACGGCGCCAAAGCCTGGCTGATACATACGGCCGAACACATATCCCAACAACAACAACGCCGACCAGGGCAGCACCGCATAGAGTTCGAATATCATCCTGTTTTTTCCCAGCGGGATGATGTTTATGAAGGGAGCCAGTAAAAACCTTACCACACCTCCGCCCGGCATATCCGCCGGCAGCGGTGCATAATCGAGCAGGTTATGGCCGAACAGGATGACGAGGCCGATGGCGGCGATGAGCTTCAGCGGAGCGTTGATCAGTAGCGCGAGCAGGATCATACCAAATCCGGTGGCGCATAACACTTCGAGCACCATGGTATGGTAGCCGGGATCGAAGGTGAAAATGAAGGAGATGATCAACAGGTCTGAAACAATCAGCCACGCGCCACGCTTCAGCAGAAAGGAACGCAATTCTTTTTTGGAACGTCGCAGCCCTGCAAAATAAGCCGAGACACCGCCGAGGAAAACAAAAGTGGGCGCGCAGAAATGGGTGACCCACCGGGTGAAGAAAAGGACCACGGTGGTTGTCTGCATATTCAGCGGGGGATTACCGGGGAAATGGAAAAAATCCCGGACATGATCCAGCGCCATGATGATCATGATCAGGCCCCGGACGATATCGATGGAGTGGATGCGTTCTTTCATGGCAATAGTTGAGCTGGAAGAATTGTTCCAACCAAATAAAGCAAAAAATCAACCCGGTCCAAACATCCATGATGAGTGGTTATCGCAGGATCATCGGAAGAAGGAATAAACACGGCGCTTGTCTGAAGATCCTTAACGGATACAAAGGCAGAGCGCTTTTGAAACGGTCAGTGATTGGGGGGGGGATTCTCGCTAAGGTTTTCCAGGTAGCAATGAAAGCTGCTGCCCTTGCCCGGGCTGCTCTCGGCACCGATAAAGCCGCCGTGCATCACCGTGATCTTTTTGCAGAGGGCCAGTCCGCAGCCCGTGCCGGGATAATCATTTCCATTCAGTCTGCAGAACATCCTGAAGATCGTTCTGGCATATTCAGGATCGAAGCCGATGCCATTGTCTGTAAAATGGAGAACGGTATAGTCGGATTTCGGATTTGCATGGCGGTGCCGGATACTGCTGCCGGGAAGATTTTCCGCGCTGATGGAGATCACCGGTTTTGTTCCGGGATCGCGGAACTTGAGTGCATTTTCCAATAAGTGTTTGAACAACTGTATCAGCATAGGCTGGTAGCCGCGATACATGGGGAGCGGTCCGCAGCTGATAACGGCGCAGGAGCGGCTGATCTGTTCCTGCAGTCTTTTCTCAGCAATAAGGAAAATGCTGTTCAGATCTATTTCGCTGAGCCGGTCTTTGCGGTTATCCAGATCGGACAAGGACAATATATCGTCGGCCAGCAGACTGATGCGCTGCACCGAGCCCTGTATCTGCCGGAAATAACGTTTACCTTCGTCGGACAGTCTTCTACCCTCTTCCCGCATCAATAGTTCGATAGCGGTGTAGATCTTCCGCATCGGGTCGCGCAGTTCGTTACTGGTAAGATGGGTAAATGCGCTCAGCTCCGCGCTGTATTTTTTCAGTTCCCGGTTTTTTTCGGCCAGCGATTTATTGAGCGCCCGAAGTTCATTCTCGGTTTTGACCCGGTGAGAAACATCGTGGAGTACGTGCAGTACTCCCATCACTTCTTCCCCTTCCATGATGGGCAGATAATGGCTTTCGTATACACCGCTTCCGCAGATATTCTGGTCGGCAGGCACGAAGGAAGAAAATCCTTTTGCAGCATTTGACAATGCACTGTGAACCGTAAGACTGGAATGGATAGCTGGCATTACTTCCCCGATGCTACGCCCCAAAGCCCTTTCTTCGGGAATACCCGTAAAAACAGCGGCCCGCGTATTCCAGGCCAGAACGATCTCCTCCTTGTCGAGCACGATAATGCCATCTATACTCGATTGGATCACTTTTTCAACCAGACACAAAGACAATTCGCTCACTGCATTATAGTTATCTGAAGACAGCAGGCTGTCTTCTTATTAGGAATATCTTATGTATGTCGCCGGAGGCAACCCAGTTTTGTGAAAGGGGGGGAAGAAGTATAACAAACCCTGAACAAAACTATCTAAAAAAGTTATACCCGTTCGGGGTATGCGGTCAAAAAAATCCGCGGCTCGGATGGAGTTGCCAGCAGTTTTTCCACCATATTACGCAATTTGGTAATCGCTGCTTTTCAGGTACCTGCATACTGCTGTACCGTCTATACCGGAAAGTTGTTTGTCAAGAACAATGAGATCGGGAATATCAACTGCCGCCATTATGATATTCGCATCGCCAAAGGTTGTTACGTTGTATTGTCCGGCATTGAATCCCAGGCCAATAGCGTCCTGCAGACCAGGATCGTCGTCTATGATCATGATCTTCTGCACAACCGGTGTTGAGAGTTGGGTCGATGTATAATAAGGGCTTGAATGCCTTGCCGATGTCACACAGAAACCGCACCAGCCGGAGCCCTACCCTGACTTAACTTCTGTAACTCGTACCTCGCATTTCGTGTCTGGTTTTTTTATGGGGCGAAATTTCTACACCGTGTTTTAACGAACGGTGCCGGCATTTCCACGGTAATTTAAAAATTACTGCCGAAAGCTTTGGGAACATCGAAGCTATCCCTACATTTGTTCTGTTCCTGTTCCGGAACAATTTCCCATACATTGAATTTATTGCTGCCAAATGCATGCTGCCCTGCGGGGGCGGTGCATCTGGTAATTAACACTCGTTTATGAAGAAACATATACTTCTGATCGACGATGATTTTGATGAGGTCCTGATCCTGTGCGCAGCGCTCGACGATGCGGGTATCGATCATACCTGTTACTGGGCCTCGGAAGTTGAAGCTGCCGTTCATCTGCTGCAGGATATCTCGCCCGATCTTATATTGATCGACCTGAATATGCCAAAAACGAATGGGATTATGGGCATACGACGGTTACGGTGCCTCGAACATTCTGCGCATGTACCTATTGCCCTGTATTCGACCTGCATCCTGGATGCCACAGTGGTGTGCGCGGCCCAGGCCGGCGCCACCTGCTGCATTCAGAAACCGGATAATCTTCCGGATCTCCGGAAAATGGTGTGCGGATTTTTCAGCACAACAGAAAGAAGCGCGCGGATCTGCTGAGGGTGCGTTCGGCTCATTAGAACTGTGCCGAACTGTATCGACTCCTGAAATATCCTAATCAAAAATAGAACGACCATGAAAAAGAAAAACACGACGCTCGGATCAGAGCCATCAAAAAGGGTTTTTGGGAATACGCCTGAACATCCGGACAATATCCGGCCCGGCGGCGAAGGCGACCATGCCGATCCTACCCCGGGGGGAGCCAAGCAGGGCAATATGAAGAAGCAGTATCCCACCAGGAAAAAGAACGGGGAATTAAAATAATGCGACCGGTACTGCAACTGCCGGCGGCGCAATAAATCGCTCACTGCAATACCAGATCATGAAACAGCATGTATTGCTTATCGACGATGACGAGGATGAGATGACCATATTGTTCGAGGCGCTCAGGGATGCCGGCATCGATCAGAAATGCACCTGGGCACACGATGTAGACCATGCCCTGAAAATGCTGCCCTACCTGCGGCCCGAGATCATTTTCATAGACCTGAACATGCCGGTAACGAATGGGCTGGAAGGGATTAGGCTTATCAGGGCATTGCCGGGTTTCAAAGAAACGCCGGTGATCCTGTATTCGACCCATATCGAGACAAAACGGGCCGAAGCCCTGCAGGCCGGGGCTGATTATTGCATCAAGAAACCATCCTCTATAGAGGAACTGACCGCTGTGGTGGCTGACTTGTTCCGGCATATCGGATCAGGAACTTAGGAACAAGGCTGCAGCGGCCTGAAGTCTGGAACAGGTTTTTATTGATGGCGTGCATGTACTGCGGAACATCCAATGTGGTTCTCCCTGTTGCCAACAAGACCCAGTTCCCGGATGCTTTTAAAACGGCGTCCAGGCTTGGTTATTACGCAACTATTTTCAACAGCGTGGAGATCAACAGTACTTTCTATAAACTGCCGATGGCAAGGACCCCAGGCAAATGGGCTGCCGAAACCCCTCCCGGCTTCCTGTTCACGGCAAAGCTGTGGAAACTGGTTACCCACCAGAAAGAACTGGTGTTCGACGAAAAGGATGTCCGCAGATTTTTTGAGGTGTGTGAAGGTTTCGGTGAAAAAAAAGGTTGCCTGCTTCTGCAATTACCGGCTGGTGCAAAAGCGATCTATTCCGACTGCTTCGAACCACTGCTCGATACCGTGGCGGCGCTGAACAGCGGCTGGAAGCTGGCCGTGGAGTTCCGCGACCGCGACTGGTACAGCGACCGCATCTATAACCTGCTGGAGAGTTACGACTGCTGCCTGGTAGAGCATGATATGCCCAAATCGGCTACGCCGGCAGAACTGCCTGCCAGCGATACCAGGTATATGCGGTTCCATGGCACCGATGGAAAATATCGGGGAAGTTATACGGATGAGTTTTTGCAGCAGAAGGCGCAGGAGATCCGTGCAACGGAGCAAGCTGGTAAAAAAGTTTTTGTGTACTTCAATAATACGATGGGGGCTGCGGTGTTTAATGCGATGAAACTTGAAAACTATTATTCTTCAATAGCATCTGGCAACTCATCTTCGAAGTAATACAATGTATTCTCTGCGTTCCCTGCGCTCCTTTGCGTTCTCTGTGTTACCGCTTTAGTATCGCAAAGAACGCAAAGGAACGCAAAGTTCGCAAGGTATCTGCAACCGCGGGAGTACCGCCATTCATTTGATGCTGTCGGCTTTATAGCCGAGCAACACCAGCATCCTTTCCGCATATCTTTTTCGCAGCATCTTGTAACCCGCAGCTGTGAAATGAAGATTATCAGCCGCATCCGGGCATCCTGCAGAAGAGATCACATATGCATTCGGTATGGTCTGGGGAAGCGTTGCGATGATCTTATTCATAGAAGCACAAACCCCGCCCTGATCGGCATTGACCGTTTCTCCGGCCAGCAGCGGAACTTCCGCAGCATTAAGATGCAGGTCCTGCAGCAGGTTATCGTATACCGTTTTTACTTTTCGCGGCCACAGACTGTCGCCGGTGTTCGATTCGCCCTGGTGCAGCAGTATACCTTTGATCACACCGTCCTGCTGCGCAATTTTTGCCAGCTCTACCAACCGGCCATACGGGTTGCCATCATACTGGTTGATCATTCCTGTCATCCATTGCGGGGCAGTAGCTGCATAAGACTGATAATTGTCTTTATCGAACAGCTCTATCTTGCATCCGCCAACCGAAACATTGATCACGCCAACCCTAATGTCTTCCGGAAGATTGGCAACCAGTGTTCTGCCGAAATAATCGGCGGGCGTAAGGCCTGTCCTGCACCTTGCCAAAGGCGGTACGGCGGGATACCAGTTTCCCTTTGCCCTGTTCAGGTTAGGGCAGTCCAATGCTTCCAGCACCTGGAAACGCGGATTAACATTCACAGTATCTTCTGCTTCGATACGCGCGTTCCCTTCCATATTGGACTGGCCGAAGCAAAGGAAAATATAGAATTTCTTATCCTGCGCAAATCCATGCAGCTGCATTGCCACCAGGCATGCAAGTGCGGTTATCCTCAGCGTTGTTTTCATGTTGATGTTTCAATTTTAAAAATATTATTTGCGGCTCGGTCATCAATAATCTTTTCACAAAGCAGTCTGCTATTTATTTTTTCTCACCAGTGTCAGCACTTCGCCGGCTTTTGTGGGAATATCATACAAATAAGTTTCTTTCAACACAACAGGCGGCAGTTCGTGCAGGGCGGCTGAGATAAGCGGCTTCCTGGTTTGCGCTGTGCGGTAAAACCTGTTGCTGTTTTCACCCGCCGCAGTTTTAAGCGGTGCACCACCGGCAAACTGCAGGGGGTCGGGTACCCGTAAACGAAGATTTCCGCCAAGTCCGGAGCGGATGATCGCTTTTACCACCCTGCCCTCTTTCCATTCCAGGTAAAGCAGTTCGAAACCGCCTCTTGCCCGCAGGCCGCTGACCGAGCCATGATCCGCCCACTCATTGGGGAGTGCGGGAAGCAGGTGCAGCGAACCGTCGGCGCTTTGCATCAGCATCTCGGTAATGCCCGAGGTACATCCAAAATTGCCGTCGATCTGGAAGGGCGGATGTGCATCGAAAAGATTATTATAAGTGCCGCCACCGCCAGGGTTGGTTCCAACAGGTGTCAGCTGGTTTTGGATCAGCTGAAAAGCATGGTTACCATCCAGCATTTTCGCCCACCAGTTCACTTTCCAGTCCATACTCCAGCCGGTAGAAACATCGCCGCGCTGCAGCAGGGTATTTTTAGCCGCAAGATAGAGTTCGGGCGTACGGTAAGGCGAGATCTGGTTGGATGGGAACAGTCCGTAGAGATGAGAAATATGGCGATGGTTGTCTTTGGGATCATCCACATCATCCAGCCATTCCTGCAGCTGCCCGTAGCGGCCGATCTGCATGGGAGGAAGCCGGTTTCGCAACTGCAGCAGGGTATCGGCAAACCGTTCGTCCTTATGCAACAGGCCTGCCGCATTGATCGCGTTGTTGAACACATCGAAGATGATCTGGTTGGTCATTGTTACGCCTGCATCGATAGAAGATCCATCGTGGGAACGGGGTGCATTTTCCGGAGACATATCTGGATTAACGATCAGCCAGTGATGCCTGGGATCTTCCACCAGGAAATCGGCATAAAACAATGCAGCACCTTTCAGCACCGGATAGATATCAGCCAGGAACGATCTGTCGCCGCTATAGAGATAATGTTCCCAGAGATGCTGGCTCGTCCAGCCGCCGCCATTGACCCAGCAACCCCAGAACGCGCCGTCAACCGCCCCTGTTGCCCGCCAGATATCCGTGTTGTGATGGGCCATCCATCCCCTGGCTCCATACATCTCCCGCGCGGTTTGCCGGCCGGTGACCGACAGTTCTTTCACCATTTGCAGAAAAGGCTGATGCAGCTCGGCGAGGTTCGTTTTCTCCGCCGGCCAGTAATTCATTTCCGTGTTGATATTGATGGTGTATTTGCTGTCCCAGGGCGGTCTGAGTTTATTATTCCAAATGCCTTGCAGGTTAGCAGGCTGACCGCCGGGTTGCGAGCAGGAGATCAGCAGGTATCTTCCGAACTGGTAATACAGAGCGGCAAACTGGGGATCTTTTGAGGAGCTGAAATTTTTTAGCCGCTCGTCGGTTGGAAAGGAGGCGGCAGGGCTTGTGGCTAACACCAGTTTTACCCGGTTGAAATATTTCTGGTAGGCAGCCACATGGCCGCTAAGGATCTGTGCATAGCTCCTCGCCATTGCTTTGCTTAAAGAGGATGCTGCGTTTTTATTTTCATCTCCGCTGAGATCGGAGTAATTGATAAAATTGGTAGCGATGGAAATAAAAATGGTAACAGCATCCGCATTCTTCACCGTTACAGCGGTGTCGGTTGCTGTGATCGTGCCTGCTTCGGTAACGAATGCCGCAATACCTTTGTATCTGACCCGTCCTTTTACGCCTTCATGGTCTGTTACCGTACCAGCGAACACCAGTTGTCCCGGACCGGTGCTCACCAAAACACCAGCCTGCGGTGTTGAATAGGATGCAGTAAAGGAAATGCTGCCCGGTTTGCTGGCAGTAAGGCGCATAACGATAACGCGATCGGGAAATGAAGCGATCGCTTCACGCAGGTACACCGTATTGCCCACCGAATAGGAAGTTCTGGCGATTGCTTTTGAGATATCCAGTTCCCGGTGGTAATCGCTGTAGTTCTCATGCCCGGGAAATACCAGATGCACTTCGCCTGCGGGTTCAAACATCTGGCCATGCGATCGTTTGCTGATGATCACTTTATTGGCGAGCTTTTCCGCGTCCTTCTGTTTACCGGCCAGCACCAGTTGGCGGATCACAGGAAGCGAATCGAGTGACAGTGGATTGTCGTTGCGGTTGGGGCCGCCGCTCCAGAGCGTATGTTCGTTAAGCTGTATCGTTTCGGTTGCGGGGTTCCCGTATATCATCGCTCCCAGCCTCCCGTTGCCGATGGGCAAAGCGTTCTCCCAGGTTTTACCCGATGGCATGTTGTACCACAGCTTCAGGTCGCCCGCTGATTGTGAAAATGCATCCGCGGCCGTCAGCAAAAGAATGATAAAAAGAATGGCTCTCATTCAGGTGAATAAACTGTTCGTGACGGCAGGCAACTCAATTGCGTCCGTCCTGTAGTCAGACCTAAAATACTGCATTTTATCCGATATGCAACCGATTGCAACAACGCCGCTTTTCTTAAATGGCTACCTGGCTTAGCGTACCGGAAAAAAGCCCCGCGAAGGATCATCGGGCTTGTCTTGAATTGGTCGTTGTCGAAACTTACTACTTAAAACTTATTGCTTAAAACGTATCACGTACTACTTCGCCTTGCAATATCCTGCGCAATCCACCCCCAAAAAGTCGCAAACCCACCTCCCCGCCTGTTGTACTGCTGGTATCTTTGTGTCGTTGTCGATGCGGCAAAAAAAAGGCAACCGGCCATATGAAAGTTAAAGAACAGATCAAAGAATACATTTCCACACAGCCGGAAGCGAAATGCAACGACATGCAGGTGTTGCATAGTCATATTCTGAAAACGTTACCAGGATGCAAACTATGGTTCCTCGATGGTACGGACAATGATGGCAAAACAGTCTCCAACCCCAATATCGGGTATGGATCCTACACCATAAAATATGCGAATGGGGAAACCAGGGAGTTTTACCAGATCGGCCTGAGTGCGAATACGAGCGGGATCTCGGTATATGTCCTAGGCATTAAAGACAAAGCGTATTTAGCCAACACCTATGGGAAAAAACTGGGCAAGGCAAAAGTGACCGGATATTGCATCAAATTCAGGGCGCTGAAAGATATCGATCTCGATGTGCTCACTGCAGCAATACAGGATGGGGTTAAAATTTCGCTTCGGGATTAAGACGCGTCCACTGATACGATCCTACTATCGTTCGATCCGTGGATACGGCTCTTTTCTTCTGTTCAATGTATAACTGAAATCCTGATTTCCTACAAGCATCCGTTCGTCGGCGCCGGTGAAAAACAGCGTATTATCATCGCCTTTCAGAAGCCGGAGCGGGCGGCTCCAGGTATCGCAGTATAACCGGTACACCGCTTTTCCGTTCGGCCCTGTTTCAACCTGCCAGCTTCCTCTGGTCATTGTTTCGATTTTGTATGCAATGCCACCCATCAGGAAATAAGAAGGTTTGCCGGTCAGCGAATCCTGGTACAGCAGGAAATACCATTTCATCTTATTACAAGCCGGGCCTTTGTTCAATCCCAGCAATGCAGATAATTCCTGGCAAGGTGTTCTTCCCTCAAACACCAGCGGGTTGCCTGCTGCGGTTTGTACGGATGGGATATTGAACGCATCCGTTCTTACAGGCTGCACATTGTTCAATGAATAACTGTAACCGCCGTTGCCGATCAACAAGTTATTGCCGGGACCGAGTAAATGCAGCACATTCGCATTCAGCTCGAGAATGGAAATGACTTTGCCTGCATGGCTGAGTGTATATCGGTTTCCGGAATGTGTTAACTGTCCATCGAAAGCCACCTGCTTCCTGTCAATAAACCCTGGCGAACCCGCACTTGCCCGTCCGTACTCCGCATCTAATCGATAACCATCCGTTCCGATTTCGAGTTTCCACCGGATGAAATCGATAGAATCGGTTGAAGATATTCCCAGAAAATCCCTCACAACGATGTTGGCCGGTGTGCTTCCTACATAGGTGTCTGTCTTTGCATAGGACGCACATGCGAAGAGCGAGAGCAGGATGGAGAAAAAGGCTTTCATATGCCGATTTAAGCGTAGACTTTAAAGCTGACTAACAGGTCAGCATGCACACTTAAATATACAAAATAAGTCACTGGCCGTTATCGCTTACTGACCAACATTTCTCGCCGTTGTTGGTCGCCCGAGCACAACAACGGCAAAAAACACCCTACTTCCTGAACAATCCTGCTTTCAACCCACTTCCGAACGAACCTTCCTTCAATTGCAGGTAATTATTCTTAGCCTGGTCTTTTTCTATTTCTATTGTGCCCGAAGTCTGCACGTTCTCCATGGACAGGAATACAAAGGGACTTGGCGATTTCGTACCTGTTACATCATTGCCATAGCCGGCGGGGTATTTGTTATCGGTAAAGATGCAGTTCTGCGCTCGGTAATGATGCGTATCTCCCTCCCGGATCCAGCCTGTGCTGCAGCCTGCTATGATATTATGATGGAATTCGAAATCGTCTGCCGTGCTCTTCGTGGTCCACATACCACTGTAAGAACAGCCGTATACAAGACAATGACGCATCGCGTTGCCTCTGCTCGAACCGCCCTCCGCATCCCAGAAAACGACTGGGTTCTGGCAATGATAGAAAACGCAGTGATCGAGCACCAGGCCATGACCATTGGCGATCACCGCCACACGCATCGGCTCCAGGTCCGTATCTCCGGCAAACAGGCATTGCGAAACCAGGAGATCCTCAAGTTTATTTCCATCGCGCCAGATGGCATAAGCGCGGCGGTTATGCCGGCCGTCGATATAATAGTAACCGGGCCCGCCGGTAAAACGAAGTCCTTCAATGGTAACATGGCTGGCTTCAACATCGATGCCTCTCGACTCTTCCCCATCGTTACCCGGGATCATCGGCGCCGTGTTCACGATCAGCGGCATGCGTTGGGGGTTCCAGCCTGGGTCATCCGGCATTACTTCGGCGCGGATCACCAGCCGGTTATTCTGTGAATATTTGTCATTGGAAAGCAGCACCGTCTCCGTAAGCGGGTATACGCCTTCAGCAACGATAACGGTAGTAGCTCCCAGCTGCGGGTTTGCATTGATACGGCGGGCAGCTTCATTCAGTGTTCTGAGCGGCTCTGCCTGCGTTCCGGGGTTGGCGTCGTTTCCTTTCCTGCCATTAATGTAGAGTTGTTCTCCAGAAGCCATCAGCGCCGACAGGGTAAGCGCCAAAGCCAGAAATGTTTTGATCACGATAATTGCTTTTT
>JAFBAN010000105.1 GCA_019247775.1 Chitinophagaceae bacterium
TTCTCGATATGACCGTGGTGGCTAAGGACGGCCGGCGTTATCCCGCCCGTCCCGGACTGGCCCTTCAGGGCCAGCACCTGCGTTATCTGACGGATACCGTTGCCGCCCAGAGCCTGGTGCTGCGTTTCAATAAGGTGCTGGATCAGAATACGGGGAAGCTGGAACTGGGGGTGAAGGAGAGCGCTGCCATTACCGACCTGATCACCCTTAAGGTCTATGAATTCCCGATGATCAATATCCTCTGGCTTGGTGTGGTGCTGATGGTGGTGGGTTTTGTGATGTCGATCATCCAGCGGGTAAAACGTTCTTAACAGTTTTTAAGGTTACTTTTTGAGGTCCGGCAGCATTAAGAAACACGGAACTGTCTATTTTTAAGCCGGTGAAATCTTTCAGAAACCATATTGTATTGGCTATCCTGCTGCTGCTGGCCGGTTCGGCGAGGGCGCAGCGTGGCGAATTCGACACGCTGAAAGTGCATGCCTATATCACGGCAAGCGGAGATACCATTCCGCAGGCTTATCTTCCGCCGGTATGGGTATACGGGAAGCTGACGAAGCAATGGAAAAGCTACTGGGCCGAATGGACCCGGTTGCGCAATGCGGTGTATGTAACCTATCCCTATGCAATAGCGGCCAGCCGCGTGATGAATGAGATCAATTCCAGGCTGGCGAATGTAACGGACAAGAAACAGCGCAAAGCCATTATCCATTCGAAGGAAAAAGAACTGAAGAAAGAGTTCACCGATAAGCTCACCAATCTCTCGGTGTATCAGGGAAAAGTGCTGATGAAGCTCATCAACCGCCAAACCGGCAACAATTGCTACGAGATCATAGACGAATACAAAGGGTTTATTACCGCCGCTTTCTGGCAAACGGTAGCCGTGCTCTTCGGCAGCAACCTCAAACAGAGTTACGATCCTGTGGGTAAGGATATGGACATGGAAAAAATAGTGAGGGATGTGGAGAGGATGTACGGGTATAGGGGATAGCTTTTTAGCCGTTAGCTATTAGCGATTGGGTTGTCTGCAAAATCCTCATCACTTCATTTTAGGTATAAAATAGCTAACCGCTAAAAGCTAACGGCTAACAGCCTGATAAATTCTTTCCTTCTCATCATTTCCGCTCCCAGACTTTCGAGATGCGCTGTGTATACCTGGCAATCGATCAGTTGAACCCCTTGTTTTTCCAGATACCGTACGTATTGAATGAATGCGAATTTGCTGGCATTGCTGGTTTTGCTGAACATACTTTCTCCGAAAAAAAGTTTACCCATCCTGATGCCGTATAATCCGCCAACAAGTTCATCGCCCTGCCAGGCTTCGGCACTGTGCGCATAGCCCATCTGGTGAAGCCGGTTTACCGAAACCTCCAGTTCGTCGGTGATCCAGGTGCCGTCCTGGTCTTTCCGCTGCAGGGCTTTGCAGGAGCGGATCACGGCCGCAAAATCTTCATTAACGGAAAAGCGGAAAGCGTTGCGCCGGATCAGGGCCTGCATACTTTTGCTCACTTTCAGTTTATCGGGAAACAGCACGAAACGCGGATCGGGACTCCACCAGAGCGGCGTATCGCCATCGTACCAGGGAAAAATGCCTTTTTGATAAGCCAGGATCAGTCGCTCAGGACTCACATCTCCGCCCATGGCCAGCAGTCCGTCGTCCATGGCGTCTTCCACGGGCGGGAACCAGAGTCTGTTGTCCAAGGCGTATAATGACATAGGTTCCTTGTTACGGGATTGGAAAGGGATCTAAGCGCCGGCCTCTTCAATGGTAGCGCCGATGCCGCGATCGGTGATGGCATCGCACATTGGTTTGAGGGTTTCGTAATCGCCGTTCTTCACCGCATATTTTCCCTGGGTATGGATCAGCAATGCGCATTGTTCGGCCTGCTCGGTGGTATGGTGGCAGATGCTGATCAGGGTTTCGATCACCCATTCGAATGTATTGACCTCGTCATTCCATACGATAAGGCTGTGGGAAGAAGTGAGTTCCGTATCGACGGCGGTTTCTTCCTCTTCCCAGGGGCGGGATGCATCGTCATAAAAAGGCCAGATCATGACCACAAAGTTAAGCAGGTGGAGAATTGAAAGAAAAAACCTTCGGCAAAATGCCGAAGGTTTTTTGTGGGAGCACACGGGTTCGAACCGCGGACCCTCTGCTTGTAAGGCAGATGCTCTAAACCAGCTGAGCTATGCTCCCTTCATTGATTGGGAGTGCAAAAATAGGGTCTGATCGATAACGACCAAAAAAAACTTTAATCATCTGATTCTGCAGAATTGGCCTTATATC
>JAFBAN010000149.1 GCA_019247775.1 Chitinophagaceae bacterium
TCAGCTCCGATATAAGGTATGATGACAAGGTCTGAAGCGAATGGATGATCCCGGAACTCCTCAAAACTCACCAGTTTAATCCCGTTTTGACGATGTTGTTCCAGCATCTTGGTATAGTCGGCATCAGAACCAAACAATGCGGAACTGTTAATATCGAAAACCGCCAGTGACTCGCCCGCTGCCGTTACGATAGCAGCCAATTCTTTTTCCTCTGAAATATAAATGGATTCAAACCCGTGCTGATCCAGCAGTTGCTCGGCCTGCTTCTCGGATTTTCTGAGAATAAATCTCGGAACGATACCCCTGGTACGGATATGGCCGGCCAGGCTGATACACCGGATAAGATGCCCGTATCCCATAGCCGCGAAAGCGTCCGTACGGAAAAAAATGGTCTTCAAAGGTATTTCCTGAATACAGGCTTTGTAGGTTCTCCTACCAATAATCCCTCTGTGCCTTTTTCCAGCGCCTGCTTATAAACACGAAGAGATGCGTCGAACGCTTCTGCAAAATAGGCTGTATCATCAGGAGAATGTGACAGACTCGGTACAAAAAATCCCTGAAAAAGCACGCCGTTCCTGATCATCTCCTGCAGCATCAACGTTCGCAAAGGCATGGATATCTGACCAGATCCGTCTCGGAACAGGAATACCGGCTGCCAGTCGCATGCAAGTATATCAATGAACGATTCCAGTTTATGTTTTGCAATAACCTGTCGGCTCAGTTCTATTAACCTGGCTCCGGTCTTATTCAGATGATCGATCACATGATGCTCTCTGAAACTATGAATTGTGGCCATCGCCGCCGCTATCGCATGGGTTTCTGCCCCATGTGTAGTGGAAATAAGAAAAACCTTCTCCTCACCTTTGCGACGGATCCCGCCTAATTCCATGATCTCCTTTTTTCCCGTAAGGGCGCAAAAAGAAAACCCGTTAGCGATACCTTTTCCCCAAGTGGCCATATCGGCGTCAAGCCCGTATTTGGTGATAGATCCCGGCAGATCCGTTTTAAAGCCGGTCACCATTTCATCCAGGATGAACAGCGCGCCTTCCTCGTGCGCAAGCGCAATGGCCTGCTTTAAAAATTCCTGCGGGCCGGTTCCGCAATTGCAGCCATGACAGCAATGGCTTTTCTCCGGTTCGGTGATCACACAGGCGATCTGCCCGGGATAGGCGCGGAATAAAGCCCTGAGAGATTCGATATTGCAGGACTGAAAAGTAACGGACAGACCGGTTATCTCCTCCGGTACGCCCCGGTCGCACGGTGTAGTGCCGATAAACCAATCGTCATAGGAATAGAACGGATGGTCGCCGGGAAAAGCCACCAGCTTTCTTCCGGTAGCGGCGCGTGCAAGTTTTACGGCTGCAGTAGTGACGATGGATCCATTCTTTGCGAATTTGATCATGTCATGCTGTGGTACCAGTGAGAGGAACAATTCCGCCATCTCCTTTTCATACAAGGAGGGTCGTTGAAAATTAACGCCTTTCTCCAAAGCCTCGCGCACGGCCTCCAATACCGGTTCATATGCGTGTCCAAGGCTTACGCTGGTAAGGCCCATCGAGCAATCGAGGAATTCATTGCCATCAACGTCCCAAACATGGGAACCTTTTCCATATGCGATGGCGGCTGGAGATAGTTGAGGGAACTGGTCATCCCCTTTTGAATAGGTATGCGCACCGCCCGGTATCAGATCGTGAATAACGGATCGGAACCTGCTGGAGTTTTCAAAATTGCTAATGGAACGTAACATGAACTGTTATTTAGTAGCTACTGCTATCAGGAAATCCAGCGGCACCTGCATCAGATCTTCGGTAACACGTCCTGTTTCAATCGCCGAAAAATGCGGCCGCAGATAATGCTCGAGATATTTAACATTGTCAAAATAAAAATAAACAGAGCCATCCCTGAAATCGAAATCGCTGATCTCATAGCGGTGATCGCCCAGGCATTTGGCCCTCTTGTAGATCGTGTGTTCGGGACCTACTGTCATTATAAAAAATTTCCCGCCTGGTTTCAATACCCGCGCATGCTCTGCAATAGCAGCGCGCATGCTGGTCTCATCGGGCTCATAATGAATGGCGTTGATGGACAGTACGAAATCGAATACCGCATCCTCGAATGGAAGCTCCCGGTTATGCCCGGACCTCACATCTACCGCCAGCCCCTGCTCTGCAAATATCCGGTTGGTAAACTCACAGATGGAAGCGTCGATCTCGACGCCATAACATTTCAGGCCTTTATCCAGGAACGGCCCGAAGTTCTGTCCAAAACCGCAACCAACATCCAGCAATTTCTGGCCTCGCTTGCAAACCGGCTTGTCTTTAAGATAATTTCCGAAGAACAGTTTCAGGACCGTTTCATTAGGATATTTCGGGTAATTCTGCAGCCGTTTATGCTTATAGAATTGTGCCCATTTATCCTGCGCTTTTTTTTCGCTCATACTTATTGAAGCAAATAATATTTATTTCCGAAGACGATCAGCTTGCCAACCTGCCTTTTCACTCATAATTTTCCGATCATCCGCGCAAAACCATGCTGCTCCTGCTGAAATAACTGTTCGATGTTCTGACCGATATCGCCCGGTGTTCCGGAAAGGAGTTCTGTGATCTTGGCAGAGCTGAGACTAAGATCGGCTGGCCGTTTCACCAGGTCGGTGCGGACGCTGAACAGCGATTTGTGGATGAGGTTTGTATTGAGTCCAAATCTTTTTGCCAGTCTTATCCCGAATTCATACTTCGAAATCCGCTCGTTACCGACCACATTAAAAACGCCTTTTTGATCCATCGCTGCCAATCGCATCACCGCATCTGCCAAGGGAGCGATCAGGATAGGTGTATAGAAAAAATCTTCGAACAGGTTCACCCGCTCATTATTCCGGAGGGTCTGCAAAATAATATCGCTGAAAGAACGGCGGTAGCCCGTGCCCCATCCATAAAAATTCGTCCGCACCGAAATAAAATAATTACTGATCTCCAGGACAGCTTTCTCACCGAGATATTTCGTCTCGCCATACAGGTTCACCGGCGATACAGGCTCTTCCTCGTTTACCAGCGGCTTCGATCCATCGAAAAGATGATCAGTAGCAATGTACACCATCCGAACTCCAGCCCGCATGCAGGCACGCGCAGCATTTGCGCTCAGTGTTACGTTCACATGATGCGCCAATCCCGGATCCGACTGGCACAGCTCTACATTGGCAAGCCCCGCGCAATGGATAAGCAACTGCGGTCTTATTTCGAGAAGTTGCGTATAGAGTACTTCTTCCGATTCGAGGTTAAGCGGTACGGTGGGTGTTGCAGGCACACTTATGCGGCGTTCATGCAATCCCAACACCACATCATACCTGTCCGCAATATGCAGCGCCCAGTTCAGCGCCAGTAAGCCGGAACCACCGGTAAACAATACTTTTTCTCTCATTAAACCAGTTCCTCCAGTTTTCCCCTGCTAACGATTTTTCCGTTCTGCATTTTATACACGATATCGCAGATATGAAGTGTAGAATAGCGATGCGCGATAAGGAGTATGGTAAGTTTGCCTTTGAGATGCGAGACCGACTCCATGATATAATTTTCCGTTTCGGTATCCAGCGCACTGGTACCTTCATCGAGGATAAGTATTTCCGGATGATGGTACAGCGCCCGGGCAATACCGATCCGCTGCCGCTGCCCGCCCGAAAGCTTAACCCCCCGTTCGCCGATCATGGTATCGATGCCGTGTTCCATCCCGGCAACAACCTGTTCGAGCTGGGCCGCTTCGATCACCTGCTGCAGGCGCTGGAGATCGATGGAGTGATCTGCAATACCGAAAGCGATATTCCGCTTCAGCGTATCGTCGATGAGAAAAATGGTCTGCGGTACATAACCGATATGCCGCTGCAATTCATGTACGGAATGGGTTACATCAGTATCGTCTACCCAGATCCGGCCTTCGGTTGGCTGCAGCAGGCCCGACAGGATATTGACCAGGGTTGTCTTTCCCGAACCGCTCTGTCCGATAATCCCCACCACAGAACCCGCTTTCAGCTCCAGGCTCACCTGCATCAATGAGCGTTGCGGAGCTGAAGGATAGGAAAAACTCACCTGCTCCAGTCTTACCGAGTCATTGATCTTATCGATATGATACTTCAGTTGCTGTCGCTGCTGTGCAGGGAACGCGCAAAACTCTTCATATACCAGATCCACACCCGGCCTGGTAAACCGCATTGTCTGCAGGTTGGATATAATGCGGTTGGCCGAAGGCAGCAGCCGCAGCGACGCGAAAAGAAAAAGGCTTAATGATGGCAGTATCTGACCAAGCGGCCGGCCCTGCAGCATCACCGCAAAACAAAGCACCACGATACTGACGATCAACACGCATTCCAGGTAGTAACGCTGCACCTGCGACATGAACTGCACCCTGCGCTGCGAATCGTAAAAACCCCGGTTGAACTCACGGTACTGGCCAAGAAAAAAATCTTCCTTCTGAAAAAGTTTTAGCTCCGATACGCCGGTAAGTCCCTGCAACAGGCTTTTCGACCGCAGCGCGTCGAATTGCTGCCGGCTCTTGCCCCAGGTGGTGACGCGCTTTTTGGAGATGCGTATCAGCAGGAAACTGATCCCCCCAACAAATGCGAACACGATCAATGCGCCCACCGGCTCGATGATCAACAATGTAACTACGATACCTATCAGCACGGAAAATTCGGTCTGCACATACATCAGCGCCTGCACATAGGCCGTGAATGAACTTACTTCGGCCACGATGTTCTTCATCAGCACGCCGGAATTCTTATCGAGAAAGAAAACATAAGGCTGGCTGATATATCCTGCAAATAACCGGTTTGAAACATTGTTCGATAAGCCCTGAGTAAAATCCGATTGTTTCCACACCAGGAAAGAAAGAAAAACTGTTTTGATGATGTAGAACACCACAAAAGCCGCCAGCACCACCAGCACCAGTTGCGAAGTGGCAATATCGCCCGTGAACTTTCTGATGAATGCAGTTAAAGCCCCGTTCCTGGCAGCATCAGGGTTGGTGATCACATTTACCAGGGGGATGATCATGCCCAATCCCACCGACTCGAAAAGTACGCCGAGGAACAAATAACCCTGCAAACCATAGGCTTTCCGCCTGAACGGCGGCTCCAGGATGGACAACAGTTTTTTGATCGCTCCTTGTTTCATGACGGCTTCAGGGCATGGCTACGCCTATCTGACTCACAGGGCAATTACGCCCGTTACCCAAATTTAGTCTTGAAAATGATGCAGTAAGATAATATTTATTCAACTAATGTCAAACAGCAGTAAGCCCTGTTTAATAAACGCAGAAGACGCTATCCAAAGTATAGCGGTCAGGATTGGATCAGACAGGTAGCATGCGCAACCAGCCCCTCCTGCCGTCCCACAAAACCCATTTTCTCGGTAGTGGTGGCTTTAATGGATACATCATTCCTGGCGATGCCCAGAATGGATGAGATCTGTTCCTGCATTTGCGGGACAAAGGATTTTATTTTGGGCGCTTCGAGACAAAGCGTGGAGTCGATATTGATAACACGGTACCCTTGCCTGGCCACCAGTTCGGCTGTGCGCTGCAACAGTATCTTGCTGTCGATATTCTTGAATTCGTCGGAAGTGTCGGGGAAATGAACGCCGATATCGCCCAGACAGGCGGCGCCCAGTAAGGCATCGCATATGGCATGAAGCAATACGTCGGCATCGCTGTGACCGAGCGCACCCTTATTATGCGGGATCTTCACACCGCCGATAAACAGGTCCCTGCCCTCTACAAGTTGATGAAAATCTATACCGTGACCGATACGAATGCCCATGAAGTCAAATTAAAAGTCAAAAATCAAAAGTCAAAAATAAAACTGTCCAGTCAAACCGGTTTTGACTTTTGCCTTTTGATTTTTGACTTACTCCTGCCCCAGATTGAACACAATGCCGAAGCGAAGCGTGTTCGATAATGGATTGCGCGTTACGCCGCTTCCCGAAGGCACAAGATAGGAGAAATTGATGCTCAGGTTATCAATATTGAAGCCCGCGCCCAATGAAAGGAATTTGCGGTTGCCGCGGTTCTTGTTCTCGTAGAAATAACCGCCGCGAACAAAAAATTTGTCTTCGTACGAATATTCCACGCCCAGTGAGGCCTGCAGCGAATTCAACTGACTGGTACCATCGCTGAATGATTTGAAATAGCTGGAAATAACACCGGTATTCCGGTAATTCGCCAGGTTTGCAGAGTCTGTTGAATAATTACCCGTTGATGCAGGTGCGGAAGGCACGAGCAGTTTATTGACGTCGAGACCGAATGTGATCTTATTACTTTCATTGATAACCTTGGTGTACGATACGCCTACACCCAGGTTGGACGGGATATAGTCTTTGTTGCGGGAATCATTTGTGTAGCCGATCTTACTGCCAAGATTGGCCAGCACCACTCCCCAGTTGAGTCCCTCGCCATCTTCACCAACGCCATTATAGAAAAGTGAAACATCGCCCGCTACCGCATTACCGGCTTTGTATACCACGCCTGTTCCTACATCGCCTACCACCAGCCTGGAATTGATATAACGCAGGGCCACGCCGATACTGAGTTTCTGATTAAGTATCCGCGAATAGCCGGCGTCGATGCAGAATTCGCTGGGCTTAACGGTATTGAGTACGTTGCCCGAATAATCCGTTAACTGGATATTGCCCAGGCTGAAGTACCGCAGCGAAGTAGAGATCGCGCTCTGATCGTCCAGTTTGTGATACGCAGCAAGGCTGGCCAGGTACACATCGTTCAGTCCCAGGTCTTTCAGCCAGGGCGTATAGTTCAGCGCCACTGCCGTAGCTTTTTTGGCAAACGGCACTTTGGCCAGGTTCCAGAAAGGAGCATTGGCATCGGGAGAAGTGGCGATGGCCAGGTCGCCCATACCGCCGGCCCTGGCATCGGGAGATATCCGCAGAAATGGAACGGCCGTGGATACGATATTGATAGAATCGGTCTGCGCCCGCAGACCGCCTGCGGCAAATACCACAGCCAGTACCAGGCTCGCTTTTTTCAGGATCGAACGCATCAAAAAATGATTTGATTTTACAATTTGGTAAATAAAGAGCACAAATTCACTCGTTTCGCTTTCCGGGCGCCAAAGATTATGATCCTTTTGCAGTCGTGACCCCGGCTGGTATCATTCACCGGCCATCGCTCAGTTACGCATGAAAATAAAGTAAATCAAAATCCGGAAACCCTTAAAACATGTAGAAATCAGACCATTCAGCTTTTTTAGAGGATAATCAATTGCTGGGTGCTTTCCGATCGCTGGTCACCGGCAGCAACAATTACGCGGTAAATATAAACACCTTTTGCCAGTTTTGCGCCAGCCTGGTTATCCCCCGCCCATTTTAACTGACAATTGCGGCTTCCACCCGTATTTACCACCTGGTGGATCGTTTTCACCAGGGCGCCGGACCGGGTATAGACTAACACCGTCACATCCAGGTCGGTATTGGGCTGGTTATGTTCAAAACCGAACGTGGTCGTATTCGTGAACGGGTTGGGAAAATTCCTGACCAGGGTTACGGCCAGCTTCTCATGTTTGACCACATTGAAACTGAGGGTGGCTTCGCTGGAATTATCGGCCACATCCCAGGCCTTGATGCGGACCGTATGCAGGCCTTCACTGAGCAGCGGCAACTGGAAACTGATCTGGCCCTGCTGGTAACTATCCCGGATGGCCGTATAAAAAGCGTTCAGGACCTGTACATTCCTTTCATTTCCATCTATTACCAGGGTAATATCATGGCCAATGCCATTGCCCGAAGTGCTGATACCCGAAGAATCGGACAATTTCACCAGCAACACCGGGTTTTCATTAGCAAGACCCCCATCCATAAACTGATCGTCGTTGATATAAGGTTTGATCAACGGGCCCTGGTTATCGGCAACTGCGCCGGCGCCGCTTCCCCCGATATAAAAGGAATCATGTACGCCGTTCGCCGCCCGGGTGCCGTCATCCGCATAAAGGCTGATGCGCCCGCGGCCGGCCTGGTAACTGATATCCTTAGGCATAATAAAGCTGAAACTGAACTGCCCGTTCTTCACCGTAACATCACCTTTATAAAGGACCCCGGCCTGCTGACTGAAACTGGTAACCGGGCTGGCGGGGTCATTACCCAGGGTTTTTACCTGCTGCGCTTTATCGAATACTACTGCGCTCAGTTTGCCATCGAAACCTGGTACCGGGTTGCCGCCTGCATCGGTAACAATCCCTGAAAAGGCATATTTGCCCAGTGCACGCAGTGTATCGCCGGCCGTAAGCGGCTGGCCGTTGAGGGCGGTCAGCTGCAGCCTCAGGTCCGGGAAACCCATCCGCATAGCCGGATCGCCAAGCAGGGTAAATTTGCGGTTATTGATCACATCGCCCGTAGACTGCATGGTGAAATTCTTGGCCTGCTGTACCGACTCGCCAAGCGTGAGATACCGGCCGGCACTGTTCGGAGTAAGCGCAATGCGGAGATAATTATCATTGATCAGCCGGTTGCTGTAAGCGAATACCACCCTGGTGGTAGTGAGCAGGGCGATGGCGCCGTTGCTGTTGCCTGTGAGTATCCCTGCACCCAAAGAATTCTTCGCCGGGTCATCATGCGGCGCAAAATCGCAGCTGGCCGTAATAAAGAGCGGAAGTTTATCCGGATTATTGAAACGATTGAGCTCTTCCTGGGTCAATATCGCTTCCTCGGCCAGCCGCTGGTAGCTGCCGTGACCGCTGTAATTGAAGATCAGCGCACCGGTAAAGACCTGGTTCACGATGGCCTCATTCACCGCCGGGTAACGCGCCCCGCCGCTGCCGCCAACTACAGGATAAGCATCGAGATAGATCTTATACTGGTTGTACAACGGATTGGCAGCGGCTGCATCGGCCGAGATGATCTCCGCGTCCTGAAGGTGCAGGTTATTGTCCTGATCGTCGGCCACATAAACGGTCTGGTTACGCCAGGCGCCCAGGCTTGCACTGCTGTGATACCGGATAATCTTGTCTACCATGATCCCGGCTTCGGCAGCATTGCGTGCAGGAATGCGTCCGATACCGATATCGATCAGCATGCCGGGATCGTTCCGGTTGATATCATCGCCATCGTTCAGCATCCCGAAAAAATCATCGGTCGTATAACTGTTCAGCGGCTCCAGCGAATTGGCGGTTTCGAAACCGGGTACAAGGTTGGCATTGCCGCTGATGCGGGAACGGTAATCGTAGGAAGCGCTGCCCAAAAGCAGCAGGTATTTAGGTCTCTGCGAGGTGCCCATCCTGTCATAATACATCTTCACGAAATCCCTGATCGCCGCCGGATCGGGGCAGCCGCCGGAAAATTCATTGAACACCTGATCGGTCGTTACAATAACAGTTTTATAGCCGTCATGCTGCTGGTGAAATTGCGCCAGCCGCTGGGCCTCGCCAGAGAGAGAACCATGGGTGATAATGAGCAGATCGGCCGGTGAAATCGCATGCAGGTCCTGGTTGGCCAGCTTCCCGAGCGCAATGGGGGTTGAAAGACCGGCATTCGTGAAAGCAACGTATTCGCGCAGCCTCGATGCATCGTTGTCAAAACTCAGCTGGCTGCCGGTAATTGCGGTCACGGGTTTTGACGGCGCCAACGGATCTGTGATCTCCCATACAGCCGTTCCGGCAACTGCATTGCCGATCTGGAACCTTGCAGACTGGCCGGTATTTACGGAAGACCAGTCGCGGAAAAACAGGATGTTCCCATTCATAGCCAGTGCCCGGCGGCCATGCAGTTCAAACCAGTTAAGCCAGCCCTGCGCGCCCGCCAGACCGGGGTTCCAGCTGAAAGAAACCGACAGACTGCTCTGCGCGGTAACCGTACTGCTACGCTGCGATGCACCCGCAGCGAACTGGTCCAAAAAATAACCTGTTACGGCGGGGATGGTCACAGTCTGGGCCTGCTGGTTATTCAGTTTTATGGCAAAACTGCTCGGTGCGCCCACGCTTCTTCCGGCAAGATCGGTTATCAGGGTAACCGGCTGGTTTTGCAGCCCGGGCCAGTCTACTGTAAAAGACCGGTTCACCGTTCCGCCGGCATTGCTGTTGAATTCTTCGCCATACCATTCTTTGCCGCTGTTGAGGAAATTGATCAGGTCATTTTCATAAAAGTAGCGTTCATTGAAGCTGGTGACCGTTGAAACAGGTGTTGCGGCTGTAGGGTTTGTTCCGATTCTTTTCCCGGTTCCGCCAATTGTGATGTAGTAGAAAGCGGTATCGGTGTAAAGGTTTTTGCGATGATGGAAAGCCTGGTTAAGGCTGTCCTTTTCCCAGCGCTGCGGGCCCGGCGCATAGAAAATGAAATAATCCGTGCCGCTGAACTGCCCGTCGCCCCCATCAAATACTTCTATCGGGTTTTCGGTAAGGTCATCCGGGCGGGAGGTTGCATTGTTCTCATCCAGCATGCTGCCGCCATTGCCGTAGAGGCGGATAGAGGCGGAAGAAAGGCCGGTAGTGACGATGCCAAGGCTTCCCAAAAAGGCCGCATCTACCCGGTACATGCCTTCCTGCTTCACCCCTATGCGGTACCAGTTACCGGCGGCGAGCGCCGAATGCTGGTTATAGGCCCTTTGTGCGGGGCAGTATCCCAACGATAAAAGGATCGACAAAAATGTGACAGACAGTCGCCGCAAATTCATAATTACAAGATCAGGCAAATGCAGGCAGCGCCCGCTGTAAATTGAGAATCATAGGTAAAATTAGGCTTTTGCTAACATGGAGGCCTTTTAAATCATTACCGGAAAACCTATATATTCGCATAGACGAAACCCCTATATTCGTATCGAGGACACCTATACTCTTATTGAGAAACCATATTCCAAATTCAATCCATTGACAATGCGTTTATTGAAAATCGGCAGAAACGCCGTTTTACTCATGGCCGTGGCGGGTTCTGTGGCGTCCTGTAGTATGCTGAAGAAGAAGCATGAGAAGTCCGCAGTAACCGGCTGGAATTATAACGATAAAGACCAGGGGAACTTTACCGTTGCCAAACCCAAAGATGTACAGGCAGCTCCAGGACTGGTATTCGTTCAGGGTGGTACTTTCACCATGGGCGCCGCCCAGGAGGATGTGATGGGTGACTGGAACAATATCCCCCGCAGGGTTACTGTCAACTCTTTTTTCATCGACAAGACCGAGGTGGCCAACGTGCACTACCGCGAATACCTGTACTGGCTGGAGAACGTGTTCGGACAGGCTGGTATGGACTCTGTGGTTGATCAGGCCAAACCCGATACCCTGGTTTGGCGCAGCGAGCTGGCTTTCAACGAACCTTATGTTGAATACTACTTCCGCCACCCTTCTTACAACTACTACCCTGTTGTGGGTGTGAGCTGGAGACAGGCAACCGATTTCTGCCAGTGGCGCACCGACAGGGTGAATGAAAGGGGTTTGATGGATAAGGACTACCTGGACAAGAAAAGCCAGATCAAAAAAGAACTCAACGGCGCAGGCCAGGATAATTTCAATACCAAGGCCTACCTGATGGGCGAATACCAGGCCACCCCTGGTAAAAAGGCCACATCGAGAAGCAATCCGCTGAAGGATGCACAGGGCAGGCCCCGTACCCAGGTGAAGT
>JAFBAN010000154.1 GCA_019247775.1 Chitinophagaceae bacterium
AGACAGCTTACTCGATGCCGGTCGGGATCTCAGCTTCCCGTTCTTTATCTTTTTGGAAATTATTCGTATCGGCGCGCTCAGCTGCAGTTCGCTGCGGATTCTGGATCAGTTCCTGTATCGCCCGGATCTCCTGTACAACAAAAGGGATCTCATCGCCGTAGATCAGCAGGCAGGATTTATAGTGCATGTAGAGCTCCATTTTTTCGGCGAGTTTCTCGCAAAGCTCTTCCTGACTTAATGTATTTAGGTATTCGATGACCGCCTCCATATCAACCTCCTCAGTTTCTTGCTGTTCTTACTGCAAATAGTGTGCAAATCCATACTGCGCCAGGCATTTTAACTTCCGGTGCGCAGTCGATGCGGGTTTCAGTCACTCGCATCGCTTTCAAAATTGAACTCAGTAGTCGACAATGTGGCTTTGCGGAACCGGAGTTCTTCCTGCAGCAAGTTGAGCACCTGCTCACAACTGTAATATTCAACATGCGGCGCCCCATCCTTGGCCATACGGGTATAATCAGCAGTATATTCAGACAACAGTTCCAGTAACTGGTCTGTTGCCATGTTTTTAAAATCGTCCATTATGTATTGGCGGTCGGGTGTGTGACCTCTTACGAAGGCACAAATAGCGTGCTAACTTATTGACAATCTAAGAGATTTAAATAAGAGGTTCTGTCAATTCCCACTATGGGGTAAAACTTGCGCAGTTATGCTATTCCGGGATCAGCTGCAGAATGCGTCCCGGTCCTTCTACCGAAATATAGATATACCCGTCGGGCCCCATCTTCACATTGCGGACGCGGCCGATATCGTTGAGCATTTTGGTTTCCTTCACCACTTTATCTCCCTCTACCTGCAGCCTGGTAAGATGACGGAAGGCCAGCGAACCCACGAGGATATTGCCTTTCCATCCCTTGTACCGCTCGCCGGTAATGAAAGCCATGCCGCAGGGCGCTATGGAGGGCGTCCAGGTATGGACCGGCGCTTCAATTCCAGGCCGGGTGGGCTTATCGGTTACCGGATTGCCGTCGTAGTTGATGCCGAAGGAAACCAGGGGCCAGCCGTAGTTCCTGCCTTTGCGGATAATATTCACTTCGTCTCCTCCCCTCGGTCCATGCTCGTCTTCCCAGATCTCGCCGGTGGCGGGGTTCAATGCCAGGCCCTGCGGATTGCGGTGCCCGTAAGAGAACACCGTAGTAGGTCCGCTGTTGCCCGGCAGTATCGGGTTATCTGCAGGCACTTTTCCATCGGCTGTCATGCGATGGATCTTGCCCCATTCCACTTTTGCGTTCTGGGCATTCATGTTGGGGGAATTGGCGCCGCCATAACTGGTGGGCCCGCCCTCACCTATGCTCAGGTACAGCATGCCCGCTTTGTCGAACACGATCCTGCTGCCATAGTGCCCGAACCACATATCCGGCGTGGATGCTTTCAGCAGGGTTTCGGTATTGGTGATCGTATTGCCTTTCAGTTTGAACCTGATCAGCGTCAGTACGCCATACCTGCTGTTGTCGTAGCCGGCATAGCTGCAATAGATCCAGCCATTGGTATTGTAGTCGGGATGCACTTTGATATCCAGCAAGCCACCCTGCCCATTCGTGTTCACATCGGGCACGCCCGTGATCTCCGTGGTCTTGCCGCCGCTGAACCGGTATAGTTTGCCGCGCTTCTCGGTAAACAACAGTTCGCCGTTCGGAAGCCAGTCCATGCCCCAGATGATCTCCTGGTTGCTGACGATGGTATTGAGCCTGATCCCCGGCTCCTTAACGTTCTCGGAGCCTGACCCTTCTGTTTTCTTTGTTTCGCAGAAACTGAGCGCCACCAGAACGGGCAGCAGGATCCAGATGGTTTTCCGGGATGACATGGGTGATGGTTTAAGGAAAGTTACAGAATATCATAGATTGTTTCAGATTAACTCAGATCAGGGTAATGGTACAGTTTTAATTTAACCGCGAAGACGCCGAGGCGCAAAGCAACGCGAAGGAAGTCGGCGGTGACTGCCACCTTGCGTATCATCGCGTCTTGGCGTCTTTGCGGTCAACCTGGTCTCAGTATTCAAATTGTACCATTACCCAGATTAGCGCTGATGAGTGATCATCTGAAATAGTCTGACACGATCCGCTGATCTGAGACAATCGCGCCGATCCGCGATAAAAAAACGCCGGCAAAAAGCCGGCGTTCTCAAAAATTATCATCGATGATCAGAATTTCGAATGCAGTGCATCGAACTCCTTGTATTTGGCATCGTAGGTATCGTAGGCTTTGGTGTCTTTGCCACGGGCGCGGTCGCGCTTGTAGGCGTACAGGTTGGCCAGGAAGTCCACATCCTTATTGATCACGCTTTTCTCCGTCTTGTCGCGTGTTGGCTTGTCTTTAAGGATCGAATATGATTTTTCGAGCCATTCTATGGAGAGGTCCAGGTTGTCCATCAGCGGTTTTTCCAGCGCTGTATTCTGTGCGCGGATCGGGTCGACTTTCGCTTTCAGTGCGGCATCGGCAGCGGCTTTTTTCTTCGGGTCTTTCTCTACCGGCCGGTCTGCATTGAGAGCCTGCATGGCGCGGATATTGGCGGCATACCTGTCATCGTATTCAACATACATATTGTAATACATCACCCCAACATTAAATGCTGCGATCGCGTTCTTCGGGTTTTTTGCGTAAGCTTTTTTGAATGCATCGGCTGCTTTGTTCGCGAACATGGCCTGCTTGGTGCTGTCGAGCTTATCTCCGTTCTTCGCCTTTACGAACACATCGCCGAACTGCAGGTACTTCATCTCGTTGAGCGTACCCGCGGCATCTTCGCGGTCGTAAACTGCTACTTTTTCGTCGAGCGACATGTTCTTATCCATGTAGTCGATCTCGAATTCATCCCAGGCTTCTTTCGGATACAATTCGCGCGCAGTGGCCAGGTATTTTTTGAACATTGCCTCGTTCTTCTGGTTGGTATAGTAGAGCACCAGGAATTTGTACATATCCTGGTAGGTATCTCCTCCGATCTTCGAGTCGGCGAGGATCACATAATTCTTTGCCGCCAGGTCCATTTTCTGGGCATTGGTGTAGGCATAGGCTGCATACAAAATGGCGGTGGTATCGAAAGCGATATTCATGTTGGTCCACTTGTTCTTCACGATCGTGCCCATATAGCTGTTGGCAGTTTCGAATAAGTTGGCGGCTTCATCCCATTTCTTCGCATTGTATTCTTTGATGGCTGCAGCATAGGCAGTGGAATACATGGTGAAGAACCCGTCGGCGCCATTCGCTTTTACGATGGCGAATGTGGGATCCATTTCCATATACTTTTTATAGGCCTGATCAGCTTCTTTCCAGGCATTCGGATATTTGGCGCTCAATGGCTCCTTGGCCAGTTCTGCATAGATCGCTGCTTTCCAGTACCAGGTCTCGGCTTTGGCCTGCGCCTTCGGATCGGCCATCAGTTTGTCGATCTCCGTCTTGGCATCCTCAAAACGCTTTAGCAGCGCGGTGTTGCGCACCTTGGTAAAATCCTGCGAAAAACCGAACTGCACGGTCACAGCAAGGATGGCAAGCAATAAAAACTTCTTCATGTTGGGGAGTTTATTGTTGATTTTCAGTTGATGTATCGCTATTGTCTTCTGTTTTAGGTTCATCTGTCCCGGGCTCTTCCGTTGCCGGCGTATCGCCATTTGCGGCCGGCTCCTGTTCTTCCTCGATCTGCGAGATGGCGGCTATTTCATCGCCGTCGTCCAGCCTGATCAGGGTTACGCCCTGGGTGGCCCTGCCTGCTTCGCGGATCTCTTCGATACCGGTGCGGATAGTGATCCCGGATTTGCAGGTGATGATCAGGTCTTCGGATTCCTTCACGTACAAAATGCCGACCAAGCTACCGGTTTTTTCGGTTACATTGATAGTTTTAACACCTTTTCCGCCGCGATTGGTGATCCGGTACTCGTCAATTACCGTTCTTTTACCAAAACCTTTCTCACTCACCACCAGTACGGTCCGGGTTTTATCGTTCCGGTCTACGCAGATCATACCCACCACTTCATCGTTCTCGTCGTCCACTTCTATACCCGCCACGCCAATGGCGCCGCGACCTGTTGGCCGCACGGTGGATTCTGGGAAACGGATCGCGCGGCCGCTTTTCACGGCCATCATGATCTCCTGGCGGCCATCCGTCATTTCTGCAAACAGCAGTTCATCCCCTTCAACAATAGTGATGGCATTGACGCCCGTTGCACGCGGGCGACTGAAATCTTCGAGGGAAGTTTTCTTGATAATGCCTTTGCGTGTACAGAGCACGATATAGTGATTCTGAACAAATTCCTTGTCGTCCAGGTTCTTCACGTCGATGATGGCTTTTACTTTATCATCGCCCGGCAACTGGATCAGGTTCTGGATGGCGCGGCCCTTGCTCTGTTTTTCACCTTCCGGTATCTCGTATACCCGCATCCAAAAGCAGCGGCCTTTTTCGGTGAAGAACATCATGGTATCGTGCGTGGAGGCCACGAACAGGTGTTCCACAAAATCTTCTTCCCTTGTTCTGCTGCCCACCGCTCCCCTGCCGCCGCGGCGCTGCTGGCGGTATTCGGTGGCGGATGTGCGTTTGATATAGCCGAGATGCGAAATGGTAATGACCACATTCTCTTCTTCGATCAGGTCCTCGATCCGCATTTCATCGGCGAGGTACTGGATCTCGCTCCTTCGCTCATCTCCGAACTTCGCTTTCACTTCCAGCAGTTCGGTCTTGATCAGGTCGTAGCGCATGGTTTCGCTGCCGAGCAGGTCGGTGAGGTGTTTGATGGTCTTCATCAGTTCATTGAACTCATCCACGATCTTGTCGCGCTCCATCCCGGTCAGACGCTGCAGGCGCAGTTCGAGTATGGCTTTGGCCTGGATCTCCGAAAGGCCTTCCTCCTGCTGGTAAAAATCGCTCGCCGCAAAAATGGACTGGCTGAGATACCATTTCTCTTCCTTGCTTTTGGAGATCAGGATCTCTTTGGCATCGTCGGGCGTACGGCTGCCGCGGATCAGGGCTATGACCTCGTCGAGATGATCCAGCGCTTTCAGATAGCCTTCGAGTACATGCGCTCTTTCCTGGGCTTTGCGCAGTTCGAAACGGGTACGCCTGATCACCACTTCCATCCTGAAGTCCACGAACTCGGAGACCAGGTCGCGCAGGTTCATCACTTTGGGCCTGCCCTTGGTAAGCGCCACATTATTGATACCGAAACTGGTCTGCAGCTCGGTGTATTTGTACAGCTGGTTGATGATCACCTGTGCCACTGCATCGCGCTGGCGCAGTTCGATCACGATGCGGCTGCCTTCCTTGTTGCTTTCGTTGCCTACGCCGGTAACGCCTTCGATCACTTTATCGTTCACCAGCTGGCCGATGCGGTCGGTCAGTGCATCCCGGCTTACCTGGTAAGGCACTTCGGTGATGATGATCTGTTCGCGGCCATTTGGTTTTGTTTCCACATGACAACGTCCGCGCACTACTACCCTGCCCCTTCCGGTGGTCATGGCTTCGCGAACGCCTTCCATGCCGTAGATGATGCCGCCCGTCGGAAAATCGGGGGCTTTCACATGCATCATCAGTTGTTCGATGGAGATATCCTTGTTGTCGATATAGGCGATGCATCCGTCCACCACTTCGCCGAGGTTATGCGGCATCATATTGGTGGCCATGCCTACTGCAATGCCTGAGGATCCGTTCACGAGCAATTGCGGGATACGGGTGGGCAGTACGGTGGGTTCCTCGAGCGAATCGTCGAAATTCAGCTGGAAATCGACGGTATCCTTTTCGATATCGTCGAGCATGGCTTCACCCAGTTTATCCATGCGCGCCTCGGTATAACGCATGGCTGCGGGGGGATCGCCGTCGGGACTTCCGAAGTTTCCCTGCTTGTCTACCAGTACATAGCGCATCGACCATTCCTGGGCCATGCGCACAAGGGTATCGTAGATGGATTTATCGCCATGGGGGTGATACTTACCGATCACTTCGCCCACGATACGGGCGGATTTTTTGTAGGGCTTGTTGAAGGTATTGCCCAGCTCATTCATCGCGTACAGAACGCGGCGGTGAACGGGTTTGAAACCATCGCGCACATCAGGCAGGGCGCGGCCCACGATCACCGACATTGAATAGTCGATATAGGCCGTCTTCATCTGCTCTTCAATATTTACCTGTATCGTGCGGTCGTTATCGTTGGTTTCAGGAGGTAACTGGTTCTCTTCCATGTGTGTGTTCCCGTATAGATTTTAGGTTTGGCAGGGGGCCTGAAAATGCCCGTTTATACCCCTTTTTTCAGAGGCATGCGAAGATAGCTTTTTTAAGCCTGAAACAGGAGGAAAACAAGCCTTTTTTGGCCCTGGTTTTATCCACAAATGGGAACAGTGAAGGAAAGGACGAAGGACGAGGGAAAAAGTACGAAAGTAAGTGTCAATTTTCAGAGGAAATGACAGATGAGCAAGGAACAAGGAACGGGTGAAGGAATTCTTCACCCGATGAATATCTAACTCCCCCTTTAGGGCGCTGGGGGGTGGGAACTAACTCACCCTCCTGAAACCT
>JAFBAN010000030.1 GCA_019247775.1 Chitinophagaceae bacterium
TATTCCAGTATGGCCCGCTCGACCAGGGCTGGTGGCCTGATGGACTGTATACAGCGCCCAGCGATGAAGCGCTGAAATTTGATATCGTGAAAACAAAGGAGATGGGCTTTAACATGATCCGCAAGCATGTGAAAGTAGAGCCCGCAAGATGGTATGCCTGGTGCGATCAGCTCGGCATGCTGGTATGGCAGGATATGCCCAGCGGCGATCTGGGTAACCAGTGGGAAACCCGGCCGGGTATTTATGGAAAAGCTACTGATAAAGACCGCAGTGCGGAATCGGAAACTGCTTATCGCACCGAGTGGAACGAGATCATCAAAGACCTCTATAATTTTCCATCGATCGTTGTATGGACCCCGTTCAATGAAGCGTGGGGACAGTTCAAGACAAAAGAGATCGTTGAGTGGACCATGGGCATGGACCCTTCGAGGCTGGTGAATACGGCCAGCGGCGGCAATTTTGTGAATGTGGGACCGATCATCGATCTGCATAACTATCCCGACCCGGTAATGCCCGAGCCCGGATTGTTCGGCGCCGACCGTGCCATCGTGCTGGGTGAGTTCGGTGGACTGGGATTGCCGATAGAAGGGCATACCTGGCAGTCGAAGAACAACTGGGGCTACCAGTCGTTCAAGAACAACGATGAACTCCTGAACCGCTATAGTCAATTGATGTCCCGGTTTCCCGATCTGATCGCAAAGGGATTGTCTGCGGCGGTATATACCCAGACCACCGATGTGGAATCGGAATCCAATGGGCTGATGACCTATGACCGCAAAGAACTGAAAATGCCCGCGGCGAAACTGAAGGAACTGCACCAGAAACTATATGCGGTTCCGGGACAGCTGCAGAAATAGTGGATAACCCGGTTGTACGGCATAATTTTTTGACGATGATCGTTATGTCATTAGTCAAATACAAACAAAAACGCTCATTCGCCGATACCCCGGAGCCTACGGGTGGCAAGGGCGGCGGAGAGAGATCGGTATTCGTGGTGCAGAAGCATGCGGCTTCGCATCTGCATTATGATTTCCGGCTGGAAATAAAAGGTGTGCTGAAAAGCTGGGCGGTACCCAAGGGGCCGGTGATGGACCCGGCGATAAAACGGCTGGCCATGGCGGTGGAAGATCATCCTTTCGACTACAAGGATTTCGAAGGCATTATTCCTGAAGGCAATTACGGAGCCGGAACTGTTATCGTGTGGGACGAGGGCTGGTATGAGCCGGCTCTGACCGATGGCGGCAGCAAAGCGGCGAATGAAAAGCAGATGCTGAAAGATTTCAATGCGGGTTCTATCAAAATAGAGATGCATGGAAAAAAACTGAAAGGCAGGTTTGCCCTGGTGCGAATGAAAAGGGATGAGGATGATGCGGGTAAGAACTGGCTGTTGATCAAGGACCGCGATGAGTATGCTACTACTGCCGATATCGGGCTGAAAGATAAGTCGGTAAAATCCGGTAAAACCCTGGAGCAGGTAGCCAGGAGCCGCACAGCGAAAACCTGGCAAAGCAACCGGAAGGCGGAAAAGCCCGTCAAAGCAAAGCTGGCCGCAGCAATCGCCAAACCCAGGCCGCGGCGTAAGCCCGTTAAACGGGCGGTGGCAAAAAAAACCTAGCAATGACGAACAGGCCGAATGCATCGCGGATGAAGCCGGTATTCAAATTTCTTTTTGCGGTGGCCATGCTGCTGCTTTTCCTTTTTATTGCCCATGAAGTGATCCGCGAAAAGGAAGTGATGTTCGATAATGGGATCAATCGCTGGATGGACAGTTTCAGCAATCCGCAGGTCACGTCCATCATGAGTGTGATCACTTTCTTCGGATCTGTTTATTTTCTGGTGCCCGCTTATCTGCTGCTCGCCATCTGGTTATGGATCAGGATTTCCAGAACGGCCGGCCTTTATTTTTTCTGCATCAGCGCTATCGGTACCGTGGTGATGGTAGCGGCCAAATATCTATTTCATCGTAACAGGCCCGAGATACCGCTGGTGCATGCAGTGGGCGGCTTCAGTTTTCCCAGCGGACATGTTACTTCTTCCATTATATTTTTCGGCTGGCTGGGCTATATCCTGATCGCCCGGTTGCGGATCAGGGGCTGGCTGCGCTGGTTCATCATACTGCTGGCGATCCTGATCTGCGGCGCCATTGGCTTCAGCAGGGTATACCTCGAAGTGCATTATGCCACGGATGTACTGGCGGGCTTCTGCCTGGGGATACTTTATTTCATGATCTCGATGTATTTCAGGGGGCGGTTTATTCAGAAGGGTTTGGTGGGGAGATGATAGGGGATAAGCTCAGAATTTTGTATATTGATCTATCCTAAAACCAACCCATATGTCAACCACCAGACGCAGGTTCCTGCGCACCCTCGGCGGCTCCGGATCGCTGTTGTTCGGGCTTCCAGCATTGGCTGATCAGGCCACCGTTCAAACCCTGTTATCGAAAGTAAAAGTAAGTTCTGTGGACAAGGTCAGGATAGGCCTGATCGGCGCGGGTATTATCGGGCATTACGATACCGAAACCGCTTTGAAAGTACCGGGCGTAGAACTGGTAGCGGTCTGCGATCTGTACCAGGGTAGACTTGATCGCGCCAAAGAGAAATGGGGCAACCAGCTTTTTACCACCCGCAACTATAAAGAACTGCTTGCACGAAAAGATATCGACGCCGTACTGGTCTGTGTCTGCGACCACTGGCACGACCATATCAGCATCGACGCGCTGAATGCCGGCAAACATGTGTACTGTGAGAAGCCGATGGTGCATCATGTGGATGAAGGTCTGGCCGTAGTAGCAGCCCAGAAAGCCAGCGGCAAAACCCTGCAGGTAGGCAGCCAGAGCGCGAGCTCGGTATTGTTTCTCGAGGCGCAGAAATATCTGAAACAGGGCATCATCGGTCCGCTCGCTTATGCCGAAGCGTATACCGATCGTAATTCTGCAAATGGTGCCTGGCAATACACCATTCCGTCTGACGCCAGCCCGAAAACGATCGACTGGGACATGTTCCTTGGCGATGCGCCCAAAGTTCCTTTCGATCCCGTTCGTTTTTTCCGCTGGCGCAATTACAAAGCCTATGGCACCGGTGTGGCGGGTGACCTGTTCGTGCACAATTTTACCGGGTTGCATACGGTTACCGGTTCATTGGGCCCCAAACAGGTGTATGCGGTGGGCGCTCTAAATTACTGGAAGGATGGCCGTGATGCCTATGATATCGTAACGGGGCTGATGCAATACCCGGCCACGGATCAGCACAATGCATTTCAGTTCTTTACGCGCGTAAACCTCGCTGACGGAGCGGGCGGCGGTTCGGGTACACGGTTCATCGGCACGGAAGGTGTGATAGAAGTGAAAGGAAACAGTATCGTGATCAAACATTTCAAACGCCCGGTAGCACCCAGTATCGGAGGCTACGATTCGCTGGAAAGTTTTCCGAAAGCCATGCAGCAATCGCTGCTGGATGATTACAACGCGAAGTACAGTGCTGATGACCGCAAAATGAAAATGGGCGATGAGATCGTTTTCGAATCACCCAAAGGCTATGATGCGCGGCTCGACCACATGATCAATTTCTTTGAATCAGTGCGTACCGGGAAACCCGCACTGGAAGATGCTGCATTCGGATTACGCGCCGCCGCGCCGGCCCTACTATGTAATGTGAGCAGCGATCTGAAAAGAGCGGTGGACTGGGATCCGGTGGCGATGAAACTGGTTTGATAGAAAACTTTGATTGCGATACTTTTACCGCAAAGGCGCAAGGGCGCGGAGATACGCAAAGTTTTAGCGTGCCTCAGTGCCCTTGCGTCTTTGCGGTGAAAATAAGATGACAAGCATTTTAAGAGTTCAGCTTTTTAAGAAAACAAATGCTGTTCTCAACATTTTCATACTGGCCATAGTTCGGGATAATGGCGTAACCACTTTTTTTGTACAGCGCGATGGCCTCGGGTTGCCGCTTGCCTGTTTCGAGCGTGCAGTTCTGGTAACCGAGTTCTGAAGCCCATTGTTCCAGTGCATTCAGTACGGCAGATGCAATCCCTTTTCCGCGAAGCGCAGGAACTACGAACATGCGCTTCACTTCCATCGTATCATCGCTATATGGCTTTAGCGCCCCACAACCAACAGGTTCATTCGCTTCATAGGCTACAATGGCGTAAGGGATAGAAGCCAGTGAATTGAATTGTGCATAGAAATCGTGTTCTGTTCCATCACGCTCACCCAATTCGGCATCGAGCCGGGCTACGAGCTGCTGAAACCCGGGGTCGGAGATATTTGTACGACGGCAGTGTATCATGGCAGGTGTTAAAAAAACGCTAACAAATACGTGAATCTACAACGATTTCAGAGCTATTCAAATGCCTGAGAAATTATTTCCGCAGCTGCGGCCTTTGTTCGCAATAAATTTTTTTTGCACCCCAGCGCTGGCACAGTTTTGTTAACCAGGATGCTTGGAAATATTCCTAACGACTAAAAAAATGACAACTATGAAACGGATAATTGCAGGCCTGCTTTTAGCAGCAGGCATTGGAACAACAGCCATGGCACAGGTAATACCAGCTTCCAACCCGGAGCCGGTTTACAGCACAACCAGTTCACCGACCAATCCTGATTACAACACCAATGTTACACCGATGACCACCAGTACTTTTGTGATCCCGGTGTATACGGAAAGGACCTTCAGGACAACTTACCCTTATGCCAGCCGTACAACCTGGTACAGGGTTAACGATGACTGGTATCGTGTAGGTTATATGGACAATGGCCCCTGGATCTTTTTGGGCTATAATACACGTGGAGAAAGCTATCCGATATCGCTGCCTGTATTGCAGACACAGGTACCGGATGATGTGGTTAACGCAGTAATGAACAGATTCAGTGGTGTTTATGATATCACCGAAACTGTTGGTTCTAATCTGCAGACTCAATATATGGTACGTACACTCGACGAAAACGGTACGCTCAGCTCACACATGGTAAATGCCAGTGCGATGGATATGCAGTAACAATAAAGTATAGCAGTACAGCGGCCCGGAATTTCCGGGCCGTTTTTTATTGTTGAAGACGATTGTATTTTTTAAGGATCTCCCGTACTGCCTGGTGCGGCAGTGCATATGCTTTATTGCCATTGATGCCTTCGAGGGTTTCGGCGGCAACCATGGCGTTGATGATCGCTTCTTCTACGGCCTGCACGGTTGCTTCAAACAGCGGGTTGATCTGGTCATTAGGCAACTCGGTGATCCTGGTAAATGCATCGCGCTGAAATGCATTCGGATTGGCGGTAGAGAACGCGATAAAAATATCACCGGAACCGTTCTCGCCCCGGCCACCCACTTTACCTATACCTATTGGCACCCTTGCTGCGATCCTTTTAAGCTGGTGCGGCAGCAGCGGCGCGTCTGTAGCAACCACCACGATGATGGAACCATCGCCCTCCTGGCGATAGGAAGCCGGCGGCGCTTTGAAGATCGTGTTCAGCGTGTCTTTCAGTTCTTTTCCTACCGGCACGCCGGCGATCGTGAGGTTTCTTTTCGCCCCGAAATTCGACTGCACGAGTACGCCTACGGTATAAGTTGAGTCCCTGATCTTTACAATGCGTGATGCGGAACCGGTACCGCCTTTGAAACCGAGGCACATCATTCCGGTGCCGCCCCCTACATTTCCTTCGCGGATAGTACCCGACGCGGCCGTATTCAGCGCTTCGAAGGCATTGCTCTCCTTTACATGAAAACCGTAGATATCATTCAGGAATCCGTCATAGGTTTCCGCCACAACAGGATAGGTGTACCAGAAGTTCTCATTCTTATACCAGTGATTGTTGACGAACCATTTGAGCACTGCATCCCTTACTACTCCCACGCTGTTCGTATTGGTGATCATTACCGGCGTTTCGAGAAATCCTGATTCGGTCATCCAGGTAGTGCCTGTCATTTCACCGTTCCCGTTAAGCGTGTACCAGTTCGCAAAGACCGGGTTATTGTTCTTTCCGCGGGGCAGGATCGCAGTTACGCCGGTGCGCACCGGTCCCTTGCCGAGGATATTTTTCCCCTCACCTTCTATGATGGTGCTATAACCTACTTCCACGCCTGCCACATCGGTAATGGCGTTATACCTCCCCGGCGTTCCTTCAAACGGAATGCCCAGATCCCTTGCTCTGGGCTTTTGTGCCTGGGTAAGCACAGGCAAGAACAATAAAACGGCGAATCCGGATAATTTCATGACGGTAATTGTGAAGATTAAATGTAAACAACAAATAAAAGAAATGCAAGCTGACAGAAGACCCTCATTTTCTCTTTCGCTCTTATCCGCTCCCGGCGAAACATCTTCCGAAAAGATTTCCAATCAGCTTTCCCATCTCACGCCTCACGTCTGACGATTCACGCTTCACGCGTCTCAAGAATTGGATCAGATCTTTTGCTCGATCAGCCACACATGCCCGAACGGATCCATTATTTCGCCCTGGCGATAGCCGTATTCATAACTTTTGGCAGGAGACAATACAGTAGCGCCCGCGGCGAGCGCTTTTTCCATTACGGCATCCACGTCGGGTACAAACAGCCCCACGAGAACTGTGGTAGCCTGTAATTTCTGCGGGCTCCGGTTCCGTTGGTTGGCTGTTTCTTCATGCAGATGAAAAATAGCTCCATTGATGGAAAATTCCGCTACATGCACAGTTCCGTCATCGTTTGAAAACCGCCTCAACTCCACGGCATCGAATGCTTTTTCGTAGAAACTGATATCGGTAATGCCATTGGTGATGAAGAGCTGGGGTGCAAAATGGTGGGTCATAAGATGATTTTATTATTTGGTGCCGGCATGTGCCGCACTGCTGTGCTGTTCCTTCCAGTAGTTTGTCCAGCGCTGAATAACTTCTTCTTCAGCAATGCCGGTGTCATACACAGGCGACCAGAGCGGCAGCACTTCGCTCAGTTCAACCATAACAATGTGGTTGATCTTATACCCGGCACCTGCGGCCCGGTAACGCATCAGCACTGCATCGAAGATTTCGCCCGAGGAAAAAACAGTTGCCGTTCCCCTGAAGCGAAAACCTTTCCGGGTAAACACATCTACCATATTTATTTCGATGGCGGGATTTGACCGAAGATTCCCGACGGTTCCCGGGGAATGAATATCTGCAAAAACAAGATGGTTGTCGTCCCACACAAGTGTAGTTCCTTTGGGCGATAGATTTGGAAGACCGTCCGGCGACACCGTTGCATAGTACCCGAGCTTCTGTATGGTGATAAAATCTTTTATTTCCGCTGTCAGTAAAGACATAGGATCGTTTATTGATCTTTTAAAGATGTGGTCAGTTTGTCCGACACGCCAAAAAAATCCGCAAGCCTGGTGATCACTGCTTCCACTACCGCATCGGGGCAGCTTGCGCCGCTGGTCATCAAAATACGCAACGGCGTCTGGCCCTGCAAATAGTTGTGTTTAACGGTAAGCGTTTTGGTCCGCCAGTCGCGGTCTTCTATCTCGGTTTTACTCAGCAGCCTTTCGGCGGAATCGATAAAATAGGTGGGTAGTCTGGCTTCGCAGAGTTCTACGAGATGAGAACTGTTGCTGCTATTGTGCCCGCCGATCACGATCGCCAGGTCGGCCGGGGTTTCCAACATGCCGTTAACAGCGGTCTGGTTATCATTGGTGGCATAGCAAAGCGTATCGCGGGTATCGGCGAAGCGGTCGCCGATATTCGCGGCAGTTAACTGATGATGATCTGTGATCACTTTTTTCAGGTAATCGGAAATGGCCTGGGTATCGCTTGCCAGTTGCGTGGTCTGGTTCACTACGCCGATCTGTTGCAGGTGCAGGGCCGGATCGAAGCCTTCAGAATAGCGCCCTTCGAACTCGGCATGGAATTGTTCCGGCGGTTTTTCACCGGTTATGTATTTGGCGAGCTCAATTGTTTCGGCCATATCGTTTACGACCACGGTGGGCGTGTACGAAGAAGCATGGGAAAAAGTAGCCCGGGTTTCCTCGTGCTTCGGTTTGCCGTGTACCACAATGCTGTAACCTTTGCGTGCGATCTGTTCGCTGCGGTTCCATACTTTTTCCACGAAAGGGCAGGTGGTGTTATACCTGGTGATGGCGATGCCTTTGGAGCTAAGTAGTCTTTCTATTTCGAGGGTGGTGCCGAAAGCAGGGATGATCACCACATCGTCGGCAGTCAGTTCATCGAAAGGGATCAGCTGCTGTCCGAACGTATCCTGCAGAAAACGTACTCCTCTCGCCTCAAGATCGGCGTTCACCTGCGGATTGTGGATCATTTCACTCAACAGGAAAATGCGTTTCCCCTGGTTTTCATCGATGGTGGTAAAAGCGATCTCGATGGCATTCTCCACGCCATAGCAGAAACCAAAATGCCGCGCCAGGTAGATCTGCAGCGGACCCAGATCGAGCAGGGTAGGCGTAAAATCCTTTTTCAACTTGTCCTGCAGCCTGCGGCGCTGTTTGATATCACCGATCAGCGAGCTGCGGTAAATGTTGGGGACGGTGAATTGCTTCATTGAGCTGCAAAATTAGGGCTAAAGCCCTGATATCAGAACTTGCGCCTGCCCCCCAGCCTAAAGGCTGGGGTTAATGCAAATTGTTAATGCGGGTTGAGATGATAGGAGGACTTCGGATCTGATACCCACTAATCCCAGCCTTCAGGCTGCGGAAAATGCAAATTGTTAATGCAGGTTGAGATGATAGGAGGACTTCGGATCTGATACCCACTAACTCCAGCCTTCAGGCTGCGGAAAATGCAAATTGTTAATTCAGGTTGGGATGATAGGAAGACTTTGGTCTAAGGCACACTAACCCCAGCCTTCAGGCTGGGGGTCAACGGCAAATAGTGATCATGGGCTTCAGCCCCCGGCGATGCCGCGCGAGGTTATGCAGTACAAGTGTGCGACGCAAGCAAAGCCGACAGATATTCTACAGCCGGGTATCTAAAAATGACTATTTTCAAGTACTAATAATTGCTGATATGAGAGTTGTTCCTTTCCTTATTTCAGGTCTGGTTACAGCAGCTTTGGTTGTTGCGCTCGACCGACAGCTGCCAGCGGGCGGATCTAAAACGCCCCGGCTGGGATACTTTCTTTCGCCACAACAGGGCTTCTGGCAGAATGCGGAGCCCGCTAATGCCGATTTCGACGCAGACCTGAAATTGCCGGGCCTGAAAGGGAAGGTGGATGTATACATGGACGACAGGCTGGTGCCGCATATTTACGCCGACAATGATGTGGACGCTTATTATGTGCAGGGCTATCTGCATGCAAAGTTCCGGTTATGGCAGATGGAATTCCAGACGCATGTGGCAGGCGGAAGGCTCAGCGAAATTGCAGGCGAAGAACGCTTACCCATCGACCGGTTTTTCAGACGACTTGGAATGGTATACGGTGCGGAGCAGACGATGAAGAAAATGGATCAGCAGCCTGAAATAAAAGCCGGCGTACAGGCATATTCGGATGGTGTGAATGCATATATCCAGTCGCTCAAACCCGAGCAGCTGCCCCTGGAGTACAAACTGATGGATTATAAACCGGAAGCCTGGACCCCGCTCAAAACCTATCTGTTCCTGATGTATATGTCGTATGATCTTGCCGGACGGGGCTCTTCAGCAGATCTGCAGATGACCAATGCAAGGAACTATTTCGGATATGTTGACTTTGACAAACTATTCCCCAACATGCCCGACTCGCTGGATCCGATCGTTCCGAAGGGTACGGTGTATCCGAAAGCTTCAGTGATCGTCAAAGAGCCGGAAAGGGTCGACTCTGCGTATTTCGATAACCGCATTACCGGAAGCGTTCCCATGCCCGAGGCTCCGGACAAAGACAATGGCAGCAATAACTGGGCAGTGGCCGGCAGTAAAACCAAAAGCGGAAGGCCTATCCTCTGCAATGATCCGCACCTCGGCCTGAACCTGCCCAGTCTCTGGTATGAAGTACAGATCAGCACACCTACGCACAACACTTATGGCGCCAGTTTCCCGGGATCGCCCGCGGTGATCATCGGGTTCAATGATAATATTGCCTGGGGCGTAACCAATGCCGGACGTGATGTGCTGGATTTTTACGATATCAAATTCCGCGATTCCACGATGGACGAATACTGGTACAACGGCGCCTGGGTAAAAGCCGCGCATCGCAAAGAGATCATAAAGATCAAAGGCAAACCAGACCAGGTGGAGAATATGGCCATAACGGTATTCGGTCCGGTGATGTACGATCGTGCCTACAACAATGTGAGCACTCAGGGCAAGTACCTGGCTGTTCGCTGGACTGCCCATGACGGCGGGCGGGGTGTGGAAACTTTTTATGACCTGGATCGCGCGAAGAATTTCGACGATTACATGAATGCGATCAACAAATGGACCTGTCCCGGTCAGAATTTCGTATTCGCTTCCAAATCGGGTGATATCGCCATTAAGCAGCAGGGCGCTTTCGTGGCGCGCTGGAAAAGGCAGGGCGATTTTGTGATGCCGGGAACGGATTCATCATACGCCTGGCAGGGCTTTATTCCGAATGAGGAAAATCCTATGATGAAAAATCCGCCCCGCGGCTTCGTCAGCAGTGCCAACCAGGAAGTGGCCGATGCCAGTTACCCATATTACCTGGGCGCTGCCAATAATTTTTCATTGTACCGCGGCATCATCATCAACCGTTTGCTTACGGGAATGAATGGTATTACCCCGCAGGATATGCAGCATCTGCAGATGGAGAATTACAATGTGTTTGCAGAGACTGCGCGGCCGGCATTATTGAAGTATATCGACGAAACTGCGCTGAATGCAGATGAAAAAAAATATGTGGGCATGCTTAAAAGCTGGAACCTGCGCGGCGACGTGAATGAGAAAGGCGCCACGGTATTTAAATGCATCTGGGACAGCCTGGAACATGTGGTCTGGGATGACGAATACAAACAGAGCAAGCTGCCCATGACCTGGCCTGATCCGTCTACACTTGCGGAAAGCCTGCTGAAAGATTCGGCCTACTCGTTTGCAGATGATATCACCACCCCTAACAAAACGGAAACGATCAAGGAAGATGTGATGCTCGCAGTGAAGAAGGCTGCAGCGAACCTGCATTACCTGGAGAACAATGGCATACTTGCCTGGGCGAAATACAAGGATACCAGGATCAACCACCTGCTGAAACTTCCCGCGCTCAGCCGCCTGCACCTTCCTATCGGCGGCGGTACGCATATGATCAATGCCACCAAGGAAAACCATGGACCGAGCTGGCGGATGATCGTGCAGCTTACGGATGATATTGAAGCATATGGGGTATATCCCGGAGGGCAAAGCGGTAATCCCGGCAGCCTGTATTACGACAGTTTTGTAGACAGCTGGGCAAACGGCCGCTATTATCACCTGTTGTTCCTTAAACGCGAAGATGCTGCAAAGCACGCGCAGGTTAAATGGCATCTCAGCTTTTCCAAAGCTTAATCAAACGATATGAAAATTATTGTAGCGATCCTGCTCACTGCTTTTCTGGCTTATGTGCTGGGACTGTACACCGCATTTCCCTGGTGGAGTTTTGTTTTCACGTCTTTCCTCGTGGCGGTTGCCGTACACCAGCGCGGGGGCCGGGCTTTTCTGAGCGGGTTCCTGGGATTGTTCCTGCTTTGGGCGGTGCTTGCCATATTGAAAGATGCGGCCAATCAGCATGTGCTCTCCACCAAAGTGGCGAGCGTACTGCCCCTTGGTGGTTCATACCTGATATTAATATTGGTTACGGGAATAGTTGGGGGATTGGTGAGCGGATTTGCTGCATTGGCGGGAAGTTTTATGCGGAAGCACAGAAGAAGGTATTGAGGAAGTCTGGAGTTAGGAGTTAGGAGTTGGTAGTCTGGAGTAGATTTGGCGTCTTTCGCCTACTCCAGACTCCTAACTCCAGACTCCAGACTTACCTAAACGATCTGTTAAACTGGATAAACCAATAGGAATGCAGCTTTCGCCCGCTTATTTTCGTAGCAACCGGAACCTATGCCCAAACGACTGCTACTGCTGCTTACCGTTTTTACCAGCTTCCATTCTTTTGCGGGAACAGTGAGCGGTACGGTTACGGAGAAGAACGGGCCGGTACTTCCATTTTCTTCCATACTTATCAAAGGCACTACACAGGGCGTTTCGGCCAATGGCAAGGGAAAATATTCCATCCAGCTCGATCCGGGCGAGTATACACTGGTCTGCCAGTATATAGGACATAAATCGGCAGAGAAAAAGATCCGGGTTTCTGCCGGGGATCAGGTATTGGATTTTGAGCTGGAACCGCAACAATACAATTTATCCGAAGTATTGGTAAAATCAGGCGGCGAAGACCCGGCATACGGGATCATCCGTAAAGCCATCGCAACGCGTGAACAACATTTGCGGGAGATCCGTTCATTCCGCTGCGAAGTATATATCAAGGGACAAATGCAGCTCCGCAGTTATCCGAAGCGATTACTGGGACAGAAGATCGATTTCCAGGACGGCGATACCTCGCAGCGGAAAATGATCTTTCTTTCCGAGACGGTGGCGCGTTATTCGGTGCTGAGCCCCGAAACGCAGAAAGTAGAAGTGCTGTCTACCAAAGTAAGCGGCCGCAGCGGAAGTTTCGGGCTGAGCGATCCGCAGATCATTTCATTTTACCAGAACAATATTTCTGTTGGGGAGGAGTTGAACCCACGCGGCTTCGTGTCGCCGATCGCAAACAGCGCGCTTGCATTTTACAGGTACAAATTGGAGGGAAGTTTTTATGAGAATGGCAGGCTGATCAACAGGATCAAAGTGATCCCTCGCCGGAAATTCGAACCCTTGTTCTCAGGGCATATCAATATCATCGAAGACGAATGGCGCCTGGAGAGCGTAGACCTGGTGCTGTTGCACGAGCAGCAGATGCAGTTCCTGGACACTTTGCGCATCCAGCAATTGTATGTTCCTTCCGGCGATGTATGGGTGATCAAGAACCAGGTGATCTATCCCGCGGGACAGATCTTCGGTTTCAACTTTTTCGGCAGTTTTGTGCAGGTCTACGACAAGTTCGACATGCATCCCCGGTTCGAACGGCATTTCTTCGATCATACCATCATCAAGTTCTTCGATAGTTCCAATAAAAAGCCGATGGCTTATTGGGACAGTATCCGCCCCCTGCCGCTGCTGGCAGAGGAAGTACGGGATTACCGCAAAAAGGACAGTCTCGAGCAAGTGCGGAAAGATCCGCATTACCTGGATTCGCTAGATAAGAAACGCAATAAGATCACACTCACAGGTCTGCTGTTCACCGGCGAGTCTTTTACTGTTTCCAAGCGCAAAGAATCGATCAGTTTTTCATCCCTGCTGAGCACGCTTAACTATAATACGGTGGAAGGCGGTGTGATAAGTTTTGCCCCCAACTATTTTAAACGGCTCGACGGACGCCGCTCGCTGAGTGTCCGTCCCGAAATCCGTTATGGGTTCGCCAATACACATCTTTCGCCATCGGTCAGCATGAACTATAATTTCGGAAAAAAGTATATCCAATCGATCGTACTGGCCGGCGGCCGGAGGGTATTCCAGTTCAACAATGCGGAGCCGATCAGCCAGCGTGTCAATTCCATTTATACCCTGCTGCGCGAATCGAATTACATGAAGATATATGAAGCCGATTTTCTGCGGCTCGCTTACGGCGCCGGTATCGGCAATGGACTCAATATCAATTTCAGCTTCCAGTACCAGGATCGCAGGCCATTGAATAACCTGGCCGATATGACGCGATGGAAGGATCTTGCAGACAAAGAGTTTACGCCGAATTACCCGGTGGAATTGGTATCCGCACAGATGCCGCGGCACCAGGCTTCCCTGTTTTCACTGGGTATAACCTGGAGACCGGGAGCCGATTATATCGAACTGCCCGATAGGAAGATCGGGCTCGGGTCCAAATATCCCACCATCAGCGCCGGCATTACAAAAGGCATTGACGGATTATTCGGAAGCGATGTGGATTACACAAAATGGCGGGTAACTGTCAGCGACGAGATCGATCTCAAACTGGCGGGCGCTTTCAATTATAATTTTTCGGTGGGCGGATTCCTGAAAGCGAAGAAAACCTATATACCCGATTACCAGCATTACAACGGCAACCAGACCATTTTTGCCGCTCCTTCCATGAGCAGTTTCCAGCTGGCCCCATATTACAAGTATTCGAATACCGGCAAATTCAACCTTGCTTTACATACCGAGTACCACCTGAATGGCTTGCTGACGAATAAAATACCGGTATTGAAAACCATCAACTGGTTCTTTGTACTGGGCGGCCATGCATTGCTTATGGGCAGAGGCCAGCATTATTATGAAACCAGTTTCGGTATAGAAAACATCTTCAAGATCTTCCGCGTCGATTTTGTACAAGGCTTCGAAGCCGATGGTGGAAAACCGAGTGGGATCAGGGTGGTGATGCCGTTGGTGAGATAGTTTGGAGTCTGGAGTCTGGAGTTAGGAGGCTGGAGTATTTCGTTCACCTGTTCCTTGTTCCTTGCTCATCTGTTCCCCACGTTCCTTGTTCTTCTGTTCTCAGAGTCGTATCTTTGCCGTGAATTTTGGCCACCCTGCAAGTGGCTCCCTGTTTTACGGAACCATGCCGCTGGTGTGGTCTAAAATTTGAGAACATGGCCTTATTACACAACCGCGTTTCCAACGAAGAGTTGAAGCAACGCCTGATGCAGGAGGATTTCTTCCGGCATACGATCAGTTTTTACCAGTACTTCCCCGTTCAGAATCCACAGGAATTCAGGGATCACCTGTACAAGAACCTCCATGCGCTGCAGGTTTTCGGACGCATCTATGTGGCAAAAGAAGGCATCAATGCCCAGATCAGCGTACCCGCCCATCATATGGAAGCATTCCGGGCTTTTTTGGACGGCATTGCGCCGCTGCAGGGTGTACGCCTGAATATTGCGGTGGATGACGATGGCAAGAGCTTCTGGGTGCTGAAAATAAAAGTGCGCGATAAGATCGTGGCCGACGGTATAACCGACCCGGCATTCAGCATGGAAAACAAGGGTCGGTATGTAAATGCCGCCCAGATGAACGAACTACTCAAAGACCCCGATACCGTAGTGATCGATATGCGTAATCATTACGAATACGAAGTAGGTCATTTTGTAAATGCTGTTGAATTGCCTTCCGACACTTTCCGCGAGCAGTTGCCGATGGCAGTAGATATGATGAAAGGGAATGAACAGAAGAACATCATCATGTACTGCACCGGTGGCATCCGCTGCGAAAAGGCCAGCGCTTTTATGCTGCACAATGGATTCCGCAATGTATTTCACCTGGAAGGGGGCATCATCAATTACGCCAGGCAGGCAAAAGAATCCGGGCTCGAGAGCAAGTTTATCGGCAAGAATTTCGTCTTCGACGACAGGCTGGGAGAACGCATCACAGCTGATGTGATCGCTCATTGTCACCAATGCGGTAAGCCCTGCGATACACATACCAACTGCCGTAACAACGGCTGTCATCTCCTTTTTATCCAGTGTGAAGACTGTACTGCAAAGTTCGAGGGCTGCTGCAGTGTGGAATGCAGGGAAACATTACACCTGCCGGTAGAACGGCAGAAGCAGATCCGGAAAGGTGTGGAGAATGGCCAGAATATTTTCAATAAAAGTAAATCCAGGCTTCGCCCTAAAATAAGACCTGTTGACCGATAACTGCGACGGCAGTTTCGGAGGGGCAAGTAATTTCATTGATCGAAACACTGCTATGAGAAGA
>JAFBAN010000050.1 GCA_019247775.1 Chitinophagaceae bacterium
TGGCTCCATGGAAATATTGATCGAGGCGTCCATGATCCAAAGCATGCCGCCGGCGATCCAGAGTGCAGAAGAATTAGGCATTACGATCAGCGCCATGGTAGCGAGTACGGCACCGATAAAGAAATAAGGACGCCGTCTTCCCCACCAGGGATGCCAGGTCCTGTCGCTGAGATAGCCGATGATGGGCTGTACGATCAAACCGGTGATCGGCGCAGCGATCCATAGCAAAGGGATCTCATCTTTATTGGCCCCAAGGGTTTCGAAGATGCGGCTGACATTTGAGTTCTGCAGTTCGAATCCGAACTGGATACCCAAAAAACCGAAACTCATATTCCAGAGTTCCCAGAAACCTAGTCTGCGCTGGGGGCCGTGAAGTTTTTCTCCGGGAGCAGTCGTTAGTAAAGCCATAGAGGAGCTATTAGCGGTTAGCTTTTAGCTATTAGTGTCAGCAGCTGGTTAGCTAAACAAAGCTAACAGCTAAAAGCTAACGGCTAATAGCTTCTTATATAACAAATCCGTCAGGAAGCACAGCCCTTTTCTTCACAACTACGATCCCGTCCTTAACGGTGTACAATGCATGATCGGTATTTGCAAGATGCTTTCCTCCGTTGATACGCACGTCATTGCCGATGCGGCAGTTCTTGTCGATGATCGCATCCTTGATATAGCAGCGTTCACCGATACCGATGCGCGGCAATCCTTTGGCGCTGTCCTGGTCCATTTCTTCGATGGTTTCATAATAATCGTTCCCCATGATATAGGTACTTACGACGGTAGTTCCATGACCGATCCGCGCTCTGATCCCCACCACGCTCTGTTCCACCCGGCTGGCATGAATGATGGAGCCTTCAGCGATGATCGTTTTCTCGAGCGTAGTGCCGCTGATCTTGGCGGGTGGCAGCATGCGGGCGCGGGTGTAAACCGTTTTTGAATTGTCGAACAGGTTGAACGGCGGGATCTCCTGCGTCAGCGCCAGGTTGGCCTCGTAAAAAGAATAGATATTTCCGATATCGGTCCAGTAACCGTCGTACTGAAAACTCGCCACTTTAAAATGAGCGATGGAATCGGGAATGATCTCTTTACCGAAATCGGTAGCCTGGGGATGCGCCGTGTTCAGCAGATCATACAGCACCTGCTTGCTGAAAATATAGATTCCCATCGATGCCAGGTAATGGCGGCCCAGCCTTTGCATGTCTTCGCCGGTATCGCTCACCCAGTCGGGCAGCAGTTCCTTTTTGGGTTTTTCAATAAAGGAAGCGATCATGTTCTCTTCATTGGTCTTCAGGATACCGAATTCGGGAGCATCCCTGGCATCCACCGGGATGGTGGCGATGGAAATATCGGCGCCGGAGGACCGGTGGTTCTCGAACATCTCCATAAAATCCATCTGGTACAACTGATCTCCGCTGAGGATCAGGATATGCTCGAACTCGAGATTGGAAATATGCCGCAGTGATTGCCGCACGGCATCCGCCGTACCCTGGAACCAGCCGGGGTTATCGGGCGTCTGCTCCGCAGCGAGAATATCTACAAAGCCCGTACTGAAAGCGCTGAAATGATAGGTGTTCTTGATATGCTTGTTCAGCGAGGCCGAATTGAACTGAGTCAGCACGAACATGCGGTTGATATTGCTGTTGATACAGTTGCTGATAGGAATATCCACCAGCCTGTATTTGCCGGCGATGGGTACCGCAGGTTTAGACCTGCTGGCAGTTAAAGGGTAAAGCCGGCTGCCGGCGCCGCCGCCGAGAATGACAGCTACCACCGAATTTGAGATGCTCATCATAATAACTATGTTGAATGTTGTGTTTGATCCTGGTGTGCTTCCTACCTGAGACTTTCATATACCGCGATGTATGCATCAACCACGCTTTCCCAGCTATGATCGATCTGCATCATCTGTTTCCACATTTTCTCAAGCTGCGCTTTATCCTTGTATACTGCAATGCCACGCCCGATCGAATACTCGATATCTCCCGAAGTGGCATTGTTGAACCGGATACCGAACCCATCCTTATCGCCCATATCCACCACGGTATCTTTCAGTCCGCCGGTGCTTCGTACAACCGGCACCGTTCCATAACGCATGGCATACATCTGGTTCAGACCACAGGGCTCTACCCTGCTTGGCATCAGCAGAAAATCCGCGCCGGCATACATCAGGTGACTCAGGGCTTCATCATACCCTATCACTGCATTGAACAAACCCCGGTAAGGGTCTATCATCTGCTGAAACTGCCATTCCACCTGGGTTTCGCCGCTGCCCAGTACCAGGAAGCAGGCCTGTCCCTGGCTGTTGCCGATAGCGCTCATGATGGCTTCGGGCAGCACGTCGGCGGCTTTTTCCCCTACTAATCTACCAATAAAAACAAACAATGGCTTATCCTTATCCAGCCCAAAGCGTTCGCAGAGTAATTCCTTGTTCTTTTGTTTGCCGGCGGCCACGGTTTTTACCGTGAAATGATGCTCCAGGTATTTATCCGTAGCCGGGTCCCAGACTTCGTTATCGATGCCATTGAGAATGCCCATGCATTTGCCGCGTTCGTAATCGAAGAGCTTTTCGAGTCCATTGGCATTGTACCGGAGTTCATCGAGATAACTCCAGCTAACGGTGGTTATTTTAGACGCACATTTAACGGCAGAAGCCAATGGGTTGATGGTATCCGCCCAGTCGAGCATGCCTCTTTTCCAGAGATCCCAGCGGGGAATATAGCGGCTCTTATCCCAGCCCATCCATCCCTGGTATTGTCCGTTATGAATGGTGAATACCGTCGGTACCTGCTGCAGGCGGCCAAAATCGTAACAGTATTTCATCATAAAAGGCAGCAGGCCTGTATGATGGTCGTGACAATGCACGATATCGGGCTGGTGCTCCCAGTTGTTCATCCAGTTGAGAATGGCGATCTGGAAAGCGGTAAACCGCTCGGCATCATCATCATACCCGTAGATCTTTTGCCTGTCGAGCAAGCCGTTGATATCTACCAGGAACAGATCGAATCCGAGCTTATTATTCTTCTCTTTGATGATGGTAAAATCGAAGAACCAGTTGCCGAGATTGGCATGACCTTTAAAATCTACGGTCCATTCGTTCTCGTACAGGAATTTGGTGCGGTACATGGGCATCACCACTTTGGCGATATGCCCGGCTTTGCACTGGTATTTGGGCAGTGCCCCTACCACATCGCCCAGTCCGCCGGCTTTGGCAACAGGATAACATTCGGCGCTGACATGAATAATCTCCATTAGGGGCTTATTAACCTGATTCGCTCTGAAGTTAGCAACTTAAACTGTTCTGCCAAATTCTAGTTTTAAAATTTTTCCTTCCTTAAAATCTCTTTATTTTACAGTCAATACCTAAACCCAACCGCTTGCTATGAACCAATCCAAACAGCCCACCAATACGGGTGCACTCGCTACACTTGTAATGGTCTTTTTCTTCTGGGGATTTATTGCCGCATCGAACAGTATTTTCATCCCCTTCTGTAAAACGCATTTCAACCTGAACCAGTTTCAATCGCAGTTGATCGGGTCTGCATTTTATGGGGCATATTTTATCGGTTCTCTGGTATTGTTCATTTTTTCGAACCTGCTTGGGTATGATATCCTCAACAGGATCGGCTATAAAAAGGGTATCATCTATGGCCTGCTTATTTCCGTGGTAGGCGCTTTGCTGATCATTCCGTCGGCTAATGCGAATTCATTTCCTGCCATCCTTGCTTCGTTCTTTGTAGTGGCTTTGGGATTTTCGCTGCAGCAGACCGCTGCCCAGCCGTTCGCCATTTCGCTGGGTGATCCGGCAACAGGTTCGCACCGGCTCAATCTCGGCGGCAGCGTAAACTCATTAGGCACCACGCTCGGGCCATTGATCGTAAGTTATTTTCTATTCGGCAGTGCCGACGCCAAAGATGTGGTGGTAACGGTTACCAATATCAATTCGCTATATCTGATCGTGGCCGGTGTGTTTCTTGCCGTTGCAATATTTTTTGCAGTTTCCAAGCTGCCATCGGGTAAGAACAACGAGAAATTTGAAAAAGCCAATAAGGCTTCTTCTTCCCTGCTGATGATGACACTGCTCATCGGGGCCATTATCGTGGTAGGCCAGCTTAGCAATGTTCCCAAACTGGTGCTGCTGACCATTACACTGGTATCGGTTGTAGGTATCCTGTTCTATTCCAATGCCAGCGCTATCCGCAGCAGCGACGGCTGGGGCGCGATGAAGTACCAACAGCTTATTTACGGCATGATCGGCATTTTCGTGTATGTCGGCGTAGAAGTGACTATCGACAATAATTTCGGCGCCCTGCTTAAGACGCCTGGCTACCTCACAGATGCAGGCCTTGACGAGAGCAAGATCTCGAAATATATTTCCCTGTATTGGGGCAGCCTGATGATCGGCCGCTGGACGGGCGCCATCAGCGTATTCAATTTGCGCGGGGCCATGAAAAAAATAATGATGGTGATCGTTCCCTTTATTGCATTCGGAGTGGTACTCTGGGTGAATCGTTTAAAAGGAAATGATGTGTCCGATCTCTATGTATATGCCGCTGTTATCCTCATTGCCATTGCGGCCATGTTCATCGGCCAGGAAAAACCTGTGAAGACGCTGCTCGTGGTATCGTTGCTTGCTGCGCTGGCCATGGTGGTGGGCGTGTTCTCGACTGGTATTGTTTCGGTGTATGCATTTATGTCTGGCGGCCTGTTCTGCTCCGTGATGTGGCCCTGCATTTTTGCACTGGGCGTAGGTGGACTTGGCAAGTATACCAGCCAGGGTTCTGCCTTCCTGATCATGATGATCCTGGGTGGCGCGGTCATACCGCCGCTGCAGGGCGCAATTGGCGACAATCCATCTGTAGGCATGCATAATTCGTACCTCGTAGCCGCGGTTTGTTTCGGATTCCTGGCATTCCTTGCGTTGAAACTGAAAAGCGTACTGAAAGCCCAGGGTCTGGACTACGACGAACAGCTAGCTGCAGGCCATTAATTATTAATTGCTAATTATTAATTACTAATTTAACTCCCTCATGCCGAAAGCGAAGCAAAGTGTTGAACAGTTAGCCATCGGCATCGATATCGGTGGCACGGGTACCAAGTTCGGTATCGTAGACCGGTTGGGCAACCTGCTGTTCTCGAGTGAGATGTCTACACGGGGGCATGCGGAGGTGGAGAGTTTTATCGACGAGTTGCACAAGAACCTTTCGCCTATTATAGAACAGGCCGGTGGTGTGGGAAGGATGAAGGGCATCGGCGTTGGCGCGCCCAATGGCAACTACTATACAGGCACTGTTGAATACGCGCCTAATCTTCCCTGGAAAGGTATTCTGCCCCTGGCCAAACTGGTAGAGTCTAAATTCAAACTGCCCGTAGTGCTTACAAATGATGCCAATGCGGCAGCGCTGGGTGAGATGATGTACGGGGCCGCCCAGGGAATGAACGATTTTATCATGATCACACTGGGCACCGGTGTAGGAAGCGGCATTGTGGCAAATGGAAAGCTGATCTACGGTCATGATGGATTTGCCGGCGAACTCGGCCATACCATCATCATCCCAGACGGCCGCATGCACGAAGGCACAGGCAAAATGGGTTCGCTGGAAAGTTATGCGTCGGCCACCGGCGTTCGTCTTACAACGATCGAACTGCTGGAAAAAAGCGAGATCCCGAGCCTGCTGCGTAAGATCCCCAAAGACCAGCTCGATTCCAAAAAAGTATATGAAGCCGCGATGGAAGGCGATGAACTTGCGAGGGAGATCTTCGAATACACCGGTAAAATACTGGGCATGGCCCTTGCTAATTTCGTGATGTTCTCCAGTCCGGAGGCCATCGTGCTTTTCGGCGGACTCACCAAAGCCGGCGAACTCATCCTCAAACCCACCCGCGAACACATGGAAGCGAACCTGATCCAGGTGTTCCAGAATAAAGTGAAAATATTGGTAAGCCACCTGAAAGAATCAGATGCGGCTATATTGGGAGCGAGCGCTTTGGTGTGGGAGTTGAAATAATTAATAATTAGCAACTAATAATTAATAATAAAGAAGGGTTCCCGATTACTAACTATTAATTATTAATTGCTAATTACTACTTGCCTTTCACCATGATCACTGCCGGCACGGGCCGCTGCCCTTCTTTGTCGCTGGGCGTGATGGTGGGCTTTCCATTGATCAGTAAACTGCTGCTGCCACCGCCATCCAGGTTCAGCGCTTCCAGGCAGCCCAGTTGTTGCAGCATCTGCGCTTCCTGCGTTAACGTGGCGCCCTCGGCTTTATTGGGAAAGCGGCCTTCGATAACGAGGAAAATAAGTTTACCATCCCTGGTATAACCCATCGCCGTTCGCGGATGTTTATCGATGATGGCTTTTCCGGTGAATTTCAATTCTTCATTATTGGTGATATGCAATTCACCCTGCTGCAGCAATACCGGTCCGCCGCCCACCGCAGTCTTCATCTTCCATTTACGGAATGATCCTTTCGAAAGCATTTCCGCCTGAGTATGGTGAATGACAGAATCCCCGAAATGCGCTACCACTGACTGGCTCGCATAGGGGTATTCACTGGCTGAATCCGTGTACAGCCAGGCCACATCTGCCCTGTGGTGTTTGTCGATACCGATCGCGCTGCCGAAAGCATGACGATAGGTGAACGTATCTTTTCCCCTGGCCGGGATACTGTGTACCTGGTAGGCTTCCAGCTTGCCATCTTTCACCACGATATTCTGGTTGCTGTTATGAACAAATTCGAAGAATGTGCAGTTCATCACCAGCAGGGGTCTGCCTTCTTTTTCAAAATACTCAGACGGAGTAAACCGTTTACCTTTACCCACGCCGGAGACGATATCGAGATGCGGATCTTTCAGATCAACGCTTACATAATAAGCAATATTCGGTTTGCCATCTGTTGAATCGTTGGTGCGATAGACATGCATCGATGCAGGCAACGGCTGGTATGCCGAATCCATGTTCTGCCAATGCCACTGTGCATTCAGGGACCCCGCTAAAAAAGAAATAAGAACGATCAGAGAAAAGCGCATTGTGTTTTTATTTAACAGGCTTATGGTTGAGAAGGTTTCGCTAAGAGGATAAAAGAGAAAAAGAGCTTAGGAGGGATCACTCTTAGGCTCTTTTTCTCTTTGGCTCTTAGCGAAACTATTTATTATTTTCTAACGGAGCATAGTCTGCTTTTCCAGCAGCCATTTACTTTTTCCGTACCCCGGTATCACGTGTTTTTCGCTGTGGTAGGATGAACGTACCAGCGGGCCGCTTTCAACATAATCGAATCCAAGTTCATAACCGATCTCGCGCAACTCCGCAAATTCATCGGGATGTACAAAGCGCTGAACGGGTAAATGTTTTTTTGTGGGCTGCAGGTACTGACCCAGGGTAAGCACATCGGTGCCCACTCCTACCAGGTCTTCCATGCTCTGGATGATCTCTTCCTTGGTTTCGCCAAGACCCAGCATAATACCTGTTTTGGTGCGCATGCCACCCTGTTTCAGGATGCGAAGTACCTCGAGACTGCGCCGGTACTTGGCCTGTATCCGCACCTGTTTTGTGAGCCGCTCGCAGGTTTCCATATTGTGGCTGACCACTTCGGGCGCCGCATCGATAATTCGCTGTATCTGCTCTTCGTTACCGCGGAAATCGGGGATCAGGGTTTCGAGGGTTGTGTCGGGATTGAGGTTCTTGACTGCTTTGATGGTGTTGTACCAGATCAGCGAGCCGCCGTCTTTCAGTTCATCGCGGTCAACGCTGGTGAGTACGGCGTGTTTCACAAGCATGAGATGAATGGCTTCTGCCACGCGCTGCGGCTCGTCCCAGTCAACAGGTTCGGGGCGACCGGTGGCCACGGCGCAGAATCCGCAACTGCGGGTGCAGATATTACCGAGTATCATAAAAGTAGCTGTTCCCTCACCCCAGCATTCACCCATATTCGGGCAATTGCCGCTTTCGCAGATGGTATGAAGCTTATGGGTATCCACCAGGCCACGCACATGCCTGTAGCTTTCGCCTATAGGCAGCTTAACCCGAAGCCAGTCAGGCTTTTTGATCCTGGGTTCTGAAGAGCTTTGCCTGGAAACAACTGGTAATTCTTGCATTTCGGTTCAATTGCGGTACAGATAACGCCTGGTAACGGGCGGCCTCGCAGCAAGCCCGGTTTCAGACTGCAAATCTAACTCACTTTCGTTTACCGAAAACAAGGGCGATATAGGCGTTGAAAAAGAACTTTTTGTCCTTGTTCAACAGCAGGATAGGCATGGACTGGGTGTAATACTCAGCATTAACGCCTACTTCGAGCGCAGACAATATTTCGTTATAGCGGCCGTAATCGAAGCGCATCGCTGCCCGGGCATGAAAACCGGGTACGAATTTGATCTCGTTAAATCCTTTGGTCAGGCCGCCTTTTCCGAGTATGATGGTAGGGTCTAGGAAAAGACTGTCGTTGTTATCGTATTTGATCTCTTCCCGTTTGCCGGTGGAAGGATTCTGGATCTCGATATAATAAGGCTTGAGCAGTCCGGCCGAAAAACCGCCGCCATAGATCGCGGTGACGGCAACCCCATTCTTATTTCCTTTACTTCCGATCAGTTTCTGCTGACCAAACCCCAGCTTGAAGTCGTAGAAATTGTTCCGCTTGCCGTAAATATAACTGGAGATGATGAGGAAGCCCTGCGATGCGCTGAGGGTGGGTACTTTTTCCTCCTTAGGGTGTTTGTGCTCGCCCAATTCCATCCACCAGAGATTGGTGGTAGTGATGGTCTTGTATTTTCCATGTTCATAGAACATGCCCCAGCCATCCGTGTTGAATTTAAAACCAAATGCCCCCTGTTTCTGATAGATCAGGGCGCCTTCCTCTTCCTGCTTGATCAGCTGGTTGATCTTTTCGCGACGTTCTGCTTTTTTGAGCGCCCTGGCGTCAGCTCCTGAGGATTTTACTTTCTGCTGCGCATACATTCCCGTTACAACACCACAACTGATCAGGGCCGTTAGTAGTAGCTTCTTCACTTCCATTTGGTTTGATACATGTAAATTTATAGCAAAATGAACCAATGACTTCACAAATTATTTATAAAGGGGGTCTCCGTACAGAAGCCACACATTTGCAGAGCGGAACGTCCATAGAGACCGATGCCCCCACCGATAACCAGGGCAAGGGCGAACGCTTTTCGCCTACCGACCTGGTGGCTACAGCCCTGGCCACCTGTATGGTCACTACTATGGCCATCAAAGCCCGCAGCGCCATGAACACCGACCTGGACGGCACCCGTGTGGAAGCTACCAAGATCATGGCGGCCGATCCGCGCCGGATCGGCAAACTCGTGATGCATGTTTTCTTCCCATCCAATCTCGTGCTCGATGACAAACAAAAAGAACTTCTCGAACGCACCGCCCGTACCTGCCCCGTTGAGCGAAGCCTGCATCCGGATATTGAACTGGATATGCAGTTTAACTGGGGGTAAGGCCATTTCGAAATTTTGGGACTGGGAAATTTTGAATTTCAGGGATCTTCAATTTCGAAATTTCCCAATCCCAGAATCTCCCAATCCTCAGACCCCATTCCGCAATATTCTGTTGCCTACTGCGCATTCGAGGCAGCGCTTGTTGGTGCAATAATGATTTGTTAATTCTATCAGTGCCTGTGAGTCGAGGGCGCTGCTGTGTTCAACCTCTGCCCGCTGCCAGCCCCGCGTAAGCTGGTTATGCTCCGGAGGAAGCTGGTACAGCCAGTGGATGGCCCGTTCTTTAAAAGACTCGTTACTGGTATGCAATCCGTACGCGAACAGCACCGGTATTACGGTATTGATCAGGATATTTTCTGCCATCTGTTTACCCAGTTGCTTGGGTTTTGCCGGAGTCTCTTCATCAAAACGATAATGATAATGCCAGTAGTCGTTGGCCGTTACTGCAAATTGATCCAGCAATTTCCGGAGATCGGTCGCTTCTTTAACGATGGAAAACAGACCCGCAGTTTTATACAGCAGCATTGCCAGCTGGGCCAGCCGCACGGTAGGGAAAGCGGCGGGCCGCATGCGCAGGAAAGCGGGCTGCTGCTGCACAGCCTGCAATTTGTATTTCTTTTTAAGGTACTGGTACTCGCGCTGCAACATAACCGGGTAAGCTTCCTCGTACGTTCCGCCAAGCAGGTTGGCCTGACCGAGTAACAGGGCCTCGAGCTGGTGGATCTGGTGCCGGTGCTTGCCCAATAATCCCACCGGCAGTGTTTTGGCCACCCCTTCAAATAATGCGGCATTGACCCTGATACCGAAATTGGCTGCAAGCAGCCACCAGAATACCTCATCCCAATGCTGGCCCGATTGCTGCAGCAGGCCCAGGATATGCCCCGATCTTCGCTCCAGGCGTTCGGCAGCCAGCCTTTCTTTCCAGGCGGTCCAGCCCAGCCGGTCCAGTGCGGGCAGAAAAGCATGGCATGGCACGGTTACCAGGGTCTCCATCATCTGCTCGTACCGTTCCAGCAGCAGTCGCGGGATCCGGTGCTGCAATTCGAGCGTAGCAACCAGTTCTCCGGCCTCACTGTGCAATGGCTGGTCATCCTCCCAGACCACATGAAGGATGATATTACCGTACCGGGCATCCTGCCGGTGATGATGCCGCTCCCAGTCGGACGAGCGAAGATGCAATTCGATATTGCCCACCCACCTGGTGGCGCCGAGACGGATCATGGCTTCCGAAAAATCGGGGCCCTGGTGATGGTTCCAGAAGCCGGGCTTTTCAATCACCAATATCTCACCTTCCGTTGTGTGCAGCGACTGGCGGTTGAAATACTGGAACTGCCAGATGAACTGCAATAATCTTTCATTCATAACAAACCGCTTTTGATGCGGCCAACTGAAAAATTACTAAGGAAGCCAACGCGATAAATACCTGATTTTCGGGTGGAGATTTTTTGTATAGAGTAAAAAAGTTAAAGGCGCTAAAAACGTGAAGGGGAACAGATGCGTTACGAAGTGATGTTATGCTTCACTGATCCGCTGCAGTGCCTGCACCACACGGCTTACCGGCAGGCCCATCACATTGTAGAAATCGCCGTTGATGGATGCAATACCAACAACACCGATCCATTCCTGGATAGCGTACGCGCCGGCTTTATCGTAAGGTTCGTATTTATCAACGTAAAATATGATCTGCTCATCGGTAAGCGAATGAAAGCGTACTTCAGTGGTGTCGGCGAAAAACTCTTTTCCGGCGGCGTGCAAAATGGCAACGCCTGTGATCACCTGGTGGGTCTTGCCGGATAAAGATTTCAGGATACGGATAGCCTCTGTTCTGTTCGCCGGTTTGCCGATCACCTGGCCTTCCAATACCACGATAGTATCGGCGGCGAGAATTGTTTTGGCGGCGAGTTGACTATGATAGGCATCTTTTACATGCGCCCGCACGGCCTCTGCTTTGGTAGTTGCAATATGGATCGCTATCTCCGGAAAATCCAGGCCCTCGGGATAGGTTTCATCGGAATGTTTTACGATCACTTCAAACTCGAGTTCCGCCCATTCGAGCAGCATTTTTCTTCGGGGGGATTGTGAGGCCAGAATAATATCCTTCATCATATCATTACATCTCTAATAGTAAAACCTGAAAAATACCATGGAAAGGATCCCCGTCAGCATTACCATTTTTACCATGGTGCTCAGCTGATGAAAATCGGACTGGGTCTGCGCCCTGAACAGTTTTACAAGAATCCAGATCAGCGGAGCCATGATCAGCAATACACAGTAACTGATGCTGCCCCACCAGCCAAAAGGGACCACATACAGCTGCAGGATGCCGAGCATGGCCACCAGCACAATGATCCATACGGCCACGAAGACCTTGCTGGCGTTGAGTCCCCACACGATCGGCATGGTGCGGCAATTGTACTTGCGGTCGCCCTCCATATCTTCCATATCCTTGATCACTTCCCGTACCAGCGAAATGATGAATGCAAAGGAAACATAGATCACCGTGAGCCGGAAAAACCGGATCTCGTTGGCGCCTGCATTGAGCAGTTGCTTTACATCAAAAGGATATTTGGCAAGGAAAAGTATGCCGATCACCCATGCAGTCAGCAGCGAAATGATCAGGTTGCCGATCAGGAGCTGCTTCTTGAAATTGGTGGAATAAAACCAGAGCAGTACGATGCTTGCGAGATTGGCCAGCACAAGATGCCAGTAACGGGTGATGGGCAGGGCCGATACCGTAAAGAACAGTCCGAGCAGGCTCAGCAGCATATGCCAGAAGATCACCCAGCGGCGGTTGATGATGGCATTCACCACTACTTTATCGGGCTTGTTCACCTGGTCTATGTTCAGGTCGAAATAATCGTTGATGATATAACCGGCGGCTGCGATCAGCACTGAGGCGATCACCAGGAATATGAATTGCCGGTGTTCATCCGGGTAAACAGGCTCGATCCCGTATACCCGCTCATAAATGCACAGCTCGAACAACACCTGCGTAAGTGCAATAAACACCAGGTTGGGCCACCTGACCAGTCTGAGAAAAGCGCCGAGTAATTTCAATCGGGAATTTAATGCAAGATAGAGCAGTAAGTGCAAGGCACAAACAGCAGAAACACAAATGGTCTATTGCGACCGCAGGCTGGTATCCTCCGACCAGTGGCCGCGCAGTTTCATCACTTTTTCGATCACATCCCGGGCGCAGCCGCTGCCGCCGTTGAGATGGGAAATATAGACCGAGATATCCCTGATCTCCTGCACAGCATCTGCCGGGCAGCAGGGCAGTCCGGCAAGCTGCATTACTTTCAGGTCAGGAATATCATCGCCCATGTACAGTATGTCATTTTTGTTTAGCCCTTGCTCGGCCATAAAATGCTCCAGCTTCGCGGCTTTATCGGTCACCTGCATCCACACATCTTTCACACCGAGCTTCTCCAGCCGGTCTGCCACTTCCGGCGAATTGCCGCCGGAGATCACCAGTACGCGGTAACCTTTTTTGACTGCCAGCTGTAATGCATAACCGTCCTTGATATTCATCCGCCGCGACATCAGTCCGCCGGGCATCACCAAAAGGGTGCCATCGGTAAGTACGCCGTCTACATCGAAGACGAATGTGGTGATATGGTTGAATTTGTCGATCAGGACCAGTAAATATTTTGGATTGGGAAATTTCGGAATTTTGAAATCAGAGATCCCGGACAGAACAATTTCGAAATTCCGAAATTTCCCAATCCAAAATCTCCATCAACCTCACTGCTATTTCTGATTATCCCTCCACTCATACACCCACGCGCTCTGGATCATTTCGAGATGGCCCTCGTTACTTTCTTCGCGGGTGCCGGCGAAATTCGGGAGCTGGAGTATCCATTCGAGCAGGTCTGTAAACCGTACCCGGTATATTTTACTTTCATTGAAATCATCTCCGAAGCGTTCATACAGCCTCATGGCGATATCCTCATAATCGGTCCATTGAATAGGCGGTTCGAAATGGGTCATGGTATGATTGGTTGAAATTGGAATGAATACCTTATTCGCCAAGGAACTGCGACTGATCAGGTAGGGTAACCGTGATCTCCCCCGATCCCGGCTGCAGCACGCATTGGCAGCCCAGTCTCGAATTGATCCGCGGATTCACGGCCCGGTCGATAAAATCCTCCTCTTTGTCGCTCAGCTCTTCCAGGCTGTCCATGCCCTGCTCTACATACAGGTGGCAGGTACTGCAGGCGCAGACCGCCCCGCAGTTATGGTGCAGCTCTATCTCATGGTCCAGGCAGATCTCCAGCAGGCTGTCGCCGGGCGCGATATTCTCCAGCACCACCGGCTCCCTGCCTTTCTCTTCAAATTTGATCTTTACCGTGTACATGGCCGCAAATGTAGTGGAGGGGGGTTATTTATCCATTCGAGTTTAGAAAAACTTTGCAGGATCTCCTAAATACGGTCTGGGGCTGAAGCCCCGGGGGTCTCGCGCGTTGTAACCCCAGCCTGAAGGCTGGGGTTAAAAGATATCAGCTTTGGATCGATCATAGAACCCATCAACCCCAGCTTTAAGCGGGGGATTACGGATCACTATAGACTTTCATCACCCCAGCTTTCAAGCTGGGGACCACAGCCTGCTTTTTGATACCGGGCTTTAGCCCTGATCTGCGGCTCGCCCCAGACCGGTCAATGCCCAGCAGATTTCAAGATAGTTCAGTCAGGTTCGAGAATGGATCACTATAGACTTCATCAACCCCGGCTTTCAAGCTGGGGACCACGGACCACGTTTGGTACCGGGCTTAGCCCTGAGAGCGCATGCGGTGTATTAGCCTTGCATGATATTCCTGCTGATCACCTCATAGAGCTCGGCCAGCTTTGGGTACTGCCGCAGCAGTTGCTCATGCTTTTCCAGGGTCTGCAGATCCCGCCGGTAGGCCGGGCCAGCCTGCACCGTGGCGGGATGCGCCGACCGGATCCGGGTAGCCGTATCTTCTATAATAGGATACAACAGGCTGAAGTCTATCTTCTCCTGCTCACAATAATCCGCCGCGAGCCGGTACAGGTGATTGGGAAAATTAGAAGTGACGGCTGCAAGCATATGCAGCTTCAGACGCAGATCGTCATCCGCCCGGGTTACGGTGGTTGAAAATCCTGCAGCCAGTGCCGCGATCCGATCAGTTACTGCAGGCGTATTTCCATCCACTACAATGGTTACCGGGCCAAGTTCCTTCATGTTCCTGCGGATCATTTTCATCGGCCATAACACACCGTAGCTGGAACTTGTTGCCTGCAGCACCTGCTTCAACACCGAACCTGCCGTATGCACAACGAGGTTCGAACCGAGCGATAATTGTGAAGCAACATCGGCGAGCGCATCGTCGGTTACTGCAACCAGGTACAGATCGGCATTCTTATCCAGCAGAGCAATGCTTTCCACATTTTCTGCACCGAGTTCGGCGGCCAGCCCGGCAGCATGAGCGGAATTGCGGCTCCAGACCTGGCCGATACGATGCCCGCTCCGAACGAATTGCCTCCCGAGCACCGTGCCCACGTTTCCCGCGCCAATGATCGTAACGTCCATACCTTTGAATGAGATGAAATTGAAATTATCGCAAAAACTGCTGCTAAGATACTATACGGCTCAGCTAAAAGCCATCGCGCTGGTTTCACCGAAAAAAGCCGCGGAAAAAGCATTCGCATTATTTTGTACACCCTACTCGGGCCGCACGGTAAAAACGATCCCCGAAATATTCAGTAAAGCTGAAGCCATTTCCTTCCGCAGCCAGGATCTGAACATTCACGGCTTCCGGTTCCGGCCATCGGAATCAAATGGCAAAAAGGTCCTGATCCTGCACGGCTTCAGCAGCAATGCCTATAAATTCGACAAATACATCAACCCGCTGTTGAAGGACGGCTTTGAAATAGTGCTGTTCGACGCGCCCGGGCATGGCCGCAGCGAGGGGAAAATGATCAATGCGCTGATCTATAAAAAAGTGATCCTGGCAGCTGAAAAAAAATTCGGCCCTTTCGATGGTATCATGGGCCACTCGCTTGGCGGGCTGGCAGGATCGCTGGCATTCGAAGAATTACCCAACCATGAAAAACGCAGGCTGGCGCTGGTGGCGCCTGCTACTGAAACAACCACAGCGATCGACAATTTTTTCAGGATGGTAACGCTGGATGATAAAACCAGGCAGGCGTTCATGCAACTGATCACCGATATCGGCAATAAGGATGTTCATTACTATTCCGTAAGCCGCGTGATCAAACAACTCGATTCGCCGGTACTGTGGGTGCATGATAAGCAGGATACCATCTGTCCATATAAAGATGTAAAGCCGCTGCTCAAACTCAACCTGCCGCATGTCAGGTTCATGATCACCGAACAGCTCGGCCATAGTCGGATCTATAAAGACGCTGCAGTATGCCGGGAGATCGTCGGCTTTTTTAAACTGCTGCACTAGTACCGGGCAAAAAAAAGACCCGCCGAAGCAGGTCCCTTTCCACAGGATTGGTTTTTCTAAAATCTTGCATGTACATCGATCGACACACCGCTTCTGCGTGGACGTCCATATACTGGTTGAGGCCGGTAGCGCGCTATATGCTGGTAGTTATCGCGCCAGATATCATCATCGTAATCACGGTACACGACATAACCGGGCTGGTTGTAAACGACCAGTGAGGGCGGAAGAACACCTACGTTCACCCAAACACCATTACGCGGATACCAGTAACGATGTGAAAGCGGGCTATAGTATACATTGGCGGAAGGATAATAGTAGTACTGACCACTTCTCCAGCGGCGTTCTTCTTTCGCTCTTTTACCCCAGGCTTTGGCCCATGGCGGCTGTGCATTGATCTCGGAACTGAAAGCGCCAGCGGCCATTATCACTATTAATAGGATTAATATCTTTTTCATAACACTGCTTTTGATTCTGCCAACATCTAAGCGAACACTGTGCCAGAAATTGACCTGCGTTTTAATTTTTCCTGACGCAATAAAAAACCCGCAGCGATCTGCGGGTTTTCTTTGTTAAAATTTTATTTAGAACCTGGCCCTTGCATTAATACTTACACCCCTTGGAACAGGACGCTTGTAATAACGGTCACGCCAGTTGACCGGCCTTACCACTGCCGGTCTTACTACCCTTACCGGTTTATAATGTTTTTTATTCCAGTAACGGTGTTCCCAGGCATCTTCGCCATGACCTTTGTTCCAGTTCTTATAACGTTTTCCCCAGGCATTTGCATGCGGAGGCTGTGCCATTGCTTCACCGGCGAAAGACACAAGACCGATCGCCAGTCCTAATATTAATATCAGCTTTTTCATAACTCATCTTTTGTTCACCTGAAGAAGGAACAAAACCATGCCAGACAGGGGGCGGAAAACTCTTAAAAATTTTAACATTTTTTGTGAATTGGCGGTTTCACCTAATATTGCATGGCAGCATCCAGCCTTTTGCCGGGTTCCGGCTAAGGTTTTGCAGGATGTTTCAATAGTCCCGAAAATCGCTAAAAGCTGCTCCGGGAGCGGATTCCAGGTTATTATGGCAAAGAATTTACTGATAGTAGAGTCACCGGCAAAAGCCAAAACCATAGAAAAGATCCTCGGCAAAGATTTCGAGGTGAGGAGTTGTTACGGGCATATCCGCGACCTGGAAAAGGACGATATGGGCATCGATGTGAACAACAATTACCAGCCGCGGTATAAGGTGCCCGAAGACAAAGAACGTGTGGTAAAAGAGCTGCGGCAGATGGCAAAAAAAGCGGATGAAGTATGGCTCGCATCGGATGAGGACCGTGAGGGGGAAAGTATCAGCTGGCACCTGGCAGAGGTATTGGGATTGGATCCGAAAGAAACCAAGCGGATCGTTTTTCATGAGATCACTGCGCCTGCCATCAAGAACGCTGTAGAAAACCCGCGCCGCATTAATATGGACCTGGTGAATGCCCAGCAGGCCAGGCGGATACTGGACAGGCTCGTGGGCTTCGAACTCAGTCCCGTACTCTGGCGCAAAGTAGGTATGCAGCGAAGCCTGAGCGCAGGACGCGTGCAGAGTGTTGCCGTGCGACTGATCGTGGAGCGCGAGCGTGAGATCAATAATTTTATTCC
>JAFBAN010000163.1 GCA_019247775.1 Chitinophagaceae bacterium
TACAACCATTCATACCATGCCAACTGTGAGTATGAAATGGACTTCGAACAGCAGCTCATCACCGTCCGCACCCTGCGCCAGATCGAAAATGGCGAGGAACTTTTTTTCAACTACAACGCAACATCGGACGATGAAACGCCGGTGTGGTTTAAGACTAGGTAGTCTGGAGTCTGGAGTTAGGAGTCTGGAGTAGTTTTTTTGCATATCCATACTCGAGACCAACTCCCTACTTCTAACTTCTAACTTCTAACTCAACTCCAGACTCCAGACTCCTAACTCCAGACTACCAATACTGGTATCCCATTAACCGGCTCAGTTCCAGTTTGGCAAGTACCAGTTGGTATTCGTACTGGAGCCTGGTGAGCAGTGCACGTTGTACATTGGTACTGGCATTGGTGATCTCGAGGTTGGTGCCGGTGCCGCTTTTGAAACGGGTAGCGGCCAGCGCCTGTGCCGCCTGTGCCTGCTCGATCTGGCCTTTGGTATTGTTGATGCGCGCGAGGTTGGCGCTTACATCGGTCAGCGCCTGGGCTATGTCTTTTTTGTAGGTACTGTTCAGCGTTTCCACCGCCAGCTCGTTCTGTCGAACAATATTCTGCTGCAGTTTCTGCTGCTGCCGGTATTTTCCGCCATTATAGATAGGAACACTCAGCGCTACACCCGCCATATAGTTGAAACGCATATCGGCGATATACGGCACATAACCGTTCTTCACACCTGCCGCGCCTTTCAATCCCAGGGTAGGTTTTTCAGCGAGTTTCGTAATGGCCAGATCGCTCTGCGCCTGCCTGATCCTGTCTTTGGCAAGAATGAAATCATAGTTATTTGTTTCCGCTGTCATCAGTGCACTGTTCACGTCGGTAAGGTTCAGATCGAAATCAAAGGTCTTCGGGGTTGCGGCCTGGCTGCTGCCTGTGGTATATTCCAGCAGGTTCAGCTGTTTCTGCAGACTGTTGGTCAGGTCCACTTTCCTGTTCTCTTCATTGTCGATCGAAGCCTGGATATTCAACAGGTCTATACGCAGGGCCGTACCATTTTTTAACTGGCTCTCTACGATACGCTTATTCTCGCCCAGAAATGAGAGCACACTGTCCTGGATGCTGACGGCTTTACGCAGGTAAACGATATTGTAGTAGATGGTAGCTACCTGGCTGGCCAGTTGCGCTTTCACATATTCCACACTGTGCCGGGCATACTGCAGATCGTCCTTGGATCTTTGTATACTGGCCTGCAGCCGGCCGAAATCATAAAGTGCATAGGTCGCATTGACCGAGCCGCCGATATTGTGTACCGGCGCAAACTGGAATTCCTTTCCATCGAGTGGGATCTCGATCTTAGGCTTTACATAGGCGTACGATGCGTCGGCCGTAACATCGGGGAATTTGTTCAGCTCCGTCAGCGCCAGTTTTTCCTGGGCCGTTACAACAGCATTCTCGGTTTCGCGCACCTTCGGAAAATAACCGAAGGATTGTGTGATCAGTCCCTTCAGCTCATTGTTAACCGCTACCTGCGCCCGGGAGCTGTATATCAGGAGGAAGGAGAATAGGGTGATGAATATCTTTTTCATTGTATTGAGATTAAGGTCTGGTCTGTGGTCTGTGGTCTGTAGTCTGTAGTTGTTTGTAGTTTGTTGTTTAATTTTTGTTTGCCGTCTCCCGTCTCACGCCTCACGTTCGATTCCTCCACCTAGTGCGCCTCCGATGCGGCCTTCATAGTGGCTGCCATTTCCTGGGCGGATTTCTTTTTCACGCGCAGGAAACCGACAAGCGGGATCACGAGGATGAAGAAGATGGTGATAAGCCGGAAGGTGTCGAGGTAGGAGAGATAGGACGCCTGCCTGTCCACTATATTATTGATCGTTGCCAGCGCTTTTGTTCCTGCCCCGGCCACGTCGCCGGTACGGGCAACGATGCCTGCGGCGATGGTATTGCTTCGTTCGATGAACATCTGCGATTCTCCCGTTACCTTGCTCACCAGATCGTAGCGATGCTGCGCAAACTGATGCGAGATATAATTATTCGCCAGCGCAATCCCGAATGCTCCGCCCAACTGCCGGATCATATTGTTCAATGCAATGCCGGAGGGATAGTCTTTCGGCATCAGTCCAGCCACCGCCTGGTTGATCAACGGCAGCTGCACCATGCTGATACCCACCGCCCGCAAAGCCAGCGGCAAAAAGAAATCCCCTTTGCCCACATCCGGACTCACGCCCGCACTCATCCACGAATAAGCAGCAAACAGCAGGAAGCCGATGACCACGAATGGTATGGGCGAAACGCCTTTGCTCATGGTTTTGCCGATGATCGGCATCATGACGACGGTGATCAGCGTGGGCGCCAATAAGGTCAGTCCCGTTTCATAAGCCGTGAAACCCAGCGTCCGCTGCGCAAGCACAGGGAAAACGAATACGGAAGTGAACAATCCCACGCCCACCACAAAAGTGAAAATGGTGGTGAATGCAAGGTTGCGGTTGCCCAGCACTTTCAGGTTCACCGCAGGATTTTTTATGCTCAGTTCATACCACACAAAGCCTACCATACCGATGAAGGCCAGTGCGGCCGTGATGCGGATCACATTACTGGCAAACCAGTCTTCAGATTCGCCTCTTTCCAGTACGTACTGCAGGCAGCCGATACCTACCATTAGCAACAGGATGCCGGTATAATCGATCTTGATCTGTTTTTTCTTTTTTCCCTCGCCTTCTTTCTTATCGATAAAACTGAAAGAAAGAAAAGTGGCAATAATACCTATAGGGATATTGATCATGAAGATCAGCGGCCAGGAGGCATGATCGATGATATAACCGCCGAGTGTTGGCCCCAGCGTGGGACCTAATACGATCCCCATCCCGAATAAGCCCGATGCGATGGGCCTGTCCTTCGGCTCGAAGGCGTCGAACAGAATGGCCTGCGAGGTGGATAATAAAGCCCCGCCGCCTACGCCCTGGATAAACCGCCAGATAATGATCTCCACCAGCGATCCGGATTGCCCGCACATATACGAGGCGATCGTGAAGATGATCATGGAGACGATATAATAATTTTTGCGGCCAAAATATTCTGCAAGGAATCCGGTCAGCGGAATGATGATCACGTTGGCGATCGCATAGGAAGTGATCACCCAGCTGATATCCTCGATGTTCACGCCCAGGCTGCCGCTCATATCGCTTAAAGCCACGTTCACGATGGAGGTATCGATCAGTTCCATCACCGCCGCCGTAACGGTGGTGATCACGATGATCGCCCGCGCAAATCCTTTAGGGGTTGCCATACTTGTTGTTTCGGTAATTGTTTTTTGAATCTCACACCCCTCCCTTATCGAAGGGAGGGGCAGGGTGGGTTATTTCGTTTCCGCGCTCACAAACACACTCAATCCCGCACGAAGCACAGCTTTATATTTCGCTACATCTTCTATCTGGATCTTCACCGGCACCCGCTGCGTTACCTTAACAAAGTTCCCGCTTGAATTATCCGGAGGCAGCAAAGAGAATTTCGCACCGGTGGCTTCGCTCAGGCTTTCGATCCTGCCTTTGATCTTCATGTCGGGGAATGCATCCACTTCCACATCCACTTCCTTGCCGGGATACAGTTTCCGCAACTGGTTCTCCTTAAAATTGGCCACTACCCAATACGTAGTGTCATTAACGATGGAGAAAAGCGGGGTGCCCGCCTGCACATATTGTCCTTCGGAAACATTTTTCTTCCCGATCTTACCAGCCTGGGGCGCATACACTTTTGTATAGGTCAGTTTCAGTTTGATCTCGTCGATCTTCGCTTTTTTCACGCCAAGTGCTGCATCGGCTTTGGTAACGCCGGCCTGTAATACCGCGATGCGGCTTTCCGCGGCCGTCAGGTCGGTCTTGCTGTTCTCCACCTGCTGCGAGGCGGTCTCCACGTTGAAGCGGGAATCGTCCAGTTGTTTTTTGGTGATGGCCTGATCGCCGTAGAGGCTCTGATCCCTTTTCAGATCGTCCTCTGCTTTTTTACGGCGCATCTGGCTGAGATCGATATTGCCTTTGTTTACCCGCAAACCCACCAGTGAATTGTTGAGCGCGGCCTTAGCATTAATTACATCCACTTCCGCCTGCCGGTAATCGGCTTCGGCTTCCTGTAACTGGGTCTGCAGTTCTGCATCGTCCAGTTCAACCACCAGCTGACCCGCTTTTACGGAGTCATAATCTTTTACGGCCAGGGTCTTCACATATCCTGCCACCCTTGGCAGTACCGGGGTGATCTGGGTCTCTACCTGCGCATTGTCGGTTGTTTCGTGCGAAATGGAGTAACTGATCTTGCGGTAGCCGAAAAAGGCGGCGAGTAAGAACACCACTGCCAGTACAATGGTGCGGACCGGCGATTTTTTCTTTTTAACTACCTGTTCGTGTTTGATTGCTTGCTCTTGCATTTGGATCTTTTTTGTTTGTGGTTGCGTTATTTTTGAAGCAGGTGTGCATGCATTACCTGCTTGATATGTTTGATCAATCTTGTTTTGAAAGCTGGGTCGGTGTAGGGACTGAAACTTTTATTGCCTTCCAGCAGCATGGCGCACATGGCTTTTGACAGCATTACCTGGTTAATGGTGCCCATCATGCTGGCCACTGTCAGTTGGGGATCCACTTTGCGGAAGATCTTTTTTTTGATGCCCTGCTCGATGATCTCGCGCACCGTTTGTGTATTCTTTACGAATATCCGGATGATATTATCGTGCATGGTCTGGCGTTCTGCCCGCAGCAATTCCTGGTACAGGATCTTGTGAAAGGAGGGCTGGGATAAAACCTTTTCCACATAGTTTTCGATCACAAGGTTCATCTTCTCCAACTCATCCAATTTGGGGTTTGCCGCAATCTCATCCAGTTTGCCCCGCATAAAGGCGGCTTTGTGTTCAACGATGGCCTCGAACAATTTGTCTTTCGAACCGAAATAATAATTCACCATCGCCACATTCACATCTGCCCGGGTAGCCAGGTCGCGGATGGAACTGCCCTCGAACCCTTTTTCCGCAAAAAGCTCGATGGCCGTAGTGATGATATGATCCTTTTTTGCCGTACTCATACCGGGGTGTTTGAACCGCAAAATTAAACAAATGTTTGAATTAAACAAACGTTTGATTAAAAAGTTTGTGGTCTGTAGTCTCTGGTCTGTGGTTGTGAATGGTGAATGGTGAATAGTGAATCGGACAAACCCCAAACCCCAAACCCCAAACAACCACAGACTACAGACTACAGACCACAGACTTTCATTATGTTTGACGATCAATCATCCCCATGCGCTCCATAACCCTGCTGATTTTCTGTCTTTTATTGTTTTCCCGGGGCTGGTCCCAGTCGCCGGTGATCGTGCCTGGCAATACGGGGTATGCCGTTCCTGCCGAATCGAAAAATATGTTTTCGGGAGATGGGGTTCAGGGCTGGACGGATACCAGACAGCAACTCAGTTATTTTTTTTATGCCCATAAGGCCGGCGATCTGTCTATCGGCCTCAATGCAAGGAATGCGGTGGCCGGCAGCATACTGCAGGTTGCGGTTGCCGGCCAGAAGTTCCTGGTGAGGGTACCGGCATCCAGAACATTCAAGTCTGTTGGCGCCGGCACTGTGCATCTGCGCGACAGCGGGTTTTACAGCATCACGATCTCCGCCCTTAAAAAATCCGGCACAACGATCGCCGATATTCAATCCATTTTTCTGTCGGGCCCACCGTCCTCCAGCCTTCATTTCAATACAAAGCCACGACGCAATGCCGCGTCGGTGCATTTGAAATATCCGCTGGCAGACTCTGTTAAAGCCATTTATTTCTACAATGAGTTAACTGTGCCGGCCGGTTACGACCCGGTGCATTCCTATTATATGGCCTGCGGTTTTGCCCGGGGATATTTCGGCATGCAGGTGAACAGCGCGA
>JAFBAN010000172.1 GCA_019247775.1 Chitinophagaceae bacterium
GGGCTCCAGATGCTGACCGCGGGCCTGATCCTGCTGCCGGTGTGTTTCCTGACGGGGCGGTATACCAATCTTGCGAACGCAGGCGCCGAATCCTGGTATGCGCTGGCTTACCTGGTCATACTCGGATCCTGTCTGGGTTATTCGGCCTATGTGGTAGCGATCAATAAACTGCCGCCCACGCAGGTTTCGGTATATGCGTACATCAATCCCATTGTGGCGATCGCTTTCGGATGGCTGCTGCTGGATGAAAAAATGAATGCCCACATCATTCTCGGAACCATGATCACCATCGCAGGTGTTTATCTGGTCAGCCGCGATTTTAAAAAACAGCAACACATGGATCATATTACCATCGTGGATTACGAATCCGCACACCAGCCTTATTTCGAAAAATTCAACCGCGCCTGGATCGAGGAATATTTTACAATGGAGCCCCTGGATGAATATGTGCTGAAAAATCCGGAAGAAGCAATACTGCGGCCGGGCGGCGCTATCCTGATGGCTGTTTATAAAGGCGATGTGGCAGGCACGGTAGGACTCCGCAAACTGGGCGATTCGGTTTACGAGTTTACGAAGATGGCAGTAGATGAAAAATTCCGGCGACGCGGGATCGCGGAAGCCATCAGCATCGCCAGCCTGGAGAAAGCGAAACAACTGGGCGCCACGGAAGTGGTCCTTTATTCCAACACAAAAAACGAGGCAGCGATCAAACTGTATGAAAAACTGGGCTTCCGCCACCTGCAGCCCGAGCAAGGCGTGTACCAGCGCGCCAATGTAAAGATGACGATCGAAGTATAACTGATAAAATAAAAAACAATCCCGCCATCGGCGGGAACAAAACTTCAAACAATATGGAACTGCTAACTGACATCAATGTAAGAAGAACGACCCAGTCAAAAATAGCCGAAGTGGATTTTGCCGATCTGGAATTTGGTAAACATATATCGGACCATATGCTCGTCTGCGATTATGTACGGGGCGAATGGAAAACCCCGCATATCGTTCCATTCGGTAACCTCGTCGCCAATCCTTCCACCCTGGCGCTGCATTATGGTCAGACCGTTTTTGAGGGCATGAAAGCTTTCCGGATGAATGACGGCCGTATCAACGTGTTCCGTATGGAAAAGCATTACAAACGCTTCGTTCGCTCGCTCGAGCGGATGTGCATGGCCGTGGTGCCAAAAGAAATATTTGTGGAGGGCATCACGCGACTCGTGCAGCTTGACCAGGCCTGGATACCGGAGCAGCAGGGTAATGCACTGTATATCCGTCCAGTCGTTTTTGCCAGCGAAGCGAAATTCGGCGTGAAAGTGGCGGAGGAATATAGGTTTATCATTTTTACCGGTCCCGTGCCGGCCCTGTATGCCGACCCGATCAGGGTGAAAGTAGAACGCGATTATATCCGCGCAGCCAGGGGCGGCACCGGCTACGCCAAATGCGGCGGCAATTATGGAGGCGCATTCCTGCCCACGCTCCAGGCCAGGCAACAGGGATACGACCAGGTATTGTGGACAGATGCCCGGGAAAACCGTTTCATTGAAGAATCGGGTATGATGAATGTATTTTTTGTGATCAACGATACGCTTGTTACACCTCCCTTGTCAGATTCCATCCTCGACGGCATCACCCGCGATTCACTGCTGACCATCGCCCGCGATCTGGCGTACAAGACCGAAGAGCGGCCTGTTTCCGTGGAAGAACTGAAGAACGCATTCGCAACCGGCGCAATCACCGAAGCTTTTGGCGCGGGCACCGCTGCAGTGGTAGCCCCGATCGGAACAATAGGGATCGATGGAGAAGATTATGCGCTTCCGGCGTATACGAAAATGAGTATTTCCTCAAGACTGAAGCTGAAGATAGACAGACTGCGCAGCGGCAGGGAGGAAGACCGGTTCAACTGGAACTATATTATCTGATCCTGATAAAAAAGCCCATCAGACGATGGGTTTTTTATTATCGGTCTTGCGGGCCGAACTTTTTGAGTCGCGGTAGATATACATCACGATTATAAATAAGACCACGAACAGCCCCTTGAAAACTGTAGCTAATGTATCGGTGCTCATCGGTGCGGCTGAAATATCGAGAAAATGCATGTTCTTTTTTTAAATTCGGAGTGTAAATGTATGCAAGCTTTATGAGTCAAAAATAATCTCTGCCGTTGCACCGGCCCACGGGAAAAATCCCGGTTTTGGCCGGCAAGTTAAGCTAACAGTTGTTAGCGGCATTTCGTATTTTTGCGCCTCAAACCGGAAAAATGGACAAAAGAACCGTTTATATCGTATCGGCAGTAAGGACTCCGATCGGGGCTTTCGGCGGCAGCCTGAAGGATTTCACCGCCCCTCAACTTGGCTCAATAGCCATCAAAGCGGCTGTGGAGCGTTCCGGCATCAGCGGCTCCGACGTGCAGGAAGTATTGATGGGCTGCGTTATCCAGGCCAATACAGGCCAGGCGCCGGCCCGGCAGGCAGCTAAACTGGCCGGATTGCCCGACCATGTCATCGCAACCACCGTCAATAAAGTTTGTGCAAGCGGCATGAAAGCCATCGCGCAGGGGGCTCAAAGCATTCTGCTGGGCGATGCCGATATCATTGTGGCCGGTGGTATGGAAAGCATGAGCAATGTGCCTTTTTACAGTGCCAACCTGCGCTGGGGTAACAAATACGGCAACACCACCCTGATAGACGGCCTTGCAAAAGATGGCCTCACAGATGTATACAACCAGTACGCCATGGGCAATGCCGCCGATCTCTGCGCCAGGGAATGCAATATCAGTCGCGAAGACCAGGATGCATTTGCAGTTGAAAGTTATAAAAGAAGTCAGGCTGCCTGGACAAACGGGTCTTTCGACAACGAAATAGTGCCTGTAGAGATACCGCAACGCAAGGGCGATCCTATCCGGTATGCCCGGGATGAAGACGCATTCAATGTCAAGTTCGATAAGATCCCTGAACTGAAGCCTGCCTTCAGTAAGGAAGGAACGGTTACCGCCGCCAATGCTTCCACCATGAACGACGGGGCTGCGGCAGTAGTGCTGATGAGTAAGGAAAAAGCGGATGCGATGGGTATTAAACCACTGGCAGTGATCCGGAGCTATGCAGATGCCGAGCAGGCGCCGGAATGGTTTACGACCACTCCTTCGCTTGCGGTGCCGAAAGCGGTTGCAAAAGCCGGGCTGCAGATGAGCGATATCGATTTTGCGGAACTCAATGAGGCTTTTTCGGTGGTGGGCATCGTCAACACCCAGAAAATGAAACTCGATCCTGCGAAAGTGAATGTGCACGGCGGCGCTGTTTCGCTCGGCCATCCGCTGGGCGCAAGCGGAGCGCGGATCATCGTTACCCTGATCAATGTACTGAAACAGCGGGGCGGTAAGATCGGCGCTGCCGGTATCTGCAATGGCGGCGGCGGAGCGAGTGCAATGGTAATCGAACTCGTTTAATTTTTTTTACCGCAGAGGCGCGGAGACGCAGAGGTTTTTCCTCCGCGCCTCCGCGTCTCTGCGGTAATAACTTACAGTTCCGCATCTCAACCTCTTACAATTCTTTCGTAGCCATGCACACTCCGATCATCCGCGCCGCCACTGCCGCCGATGCCCGGCTCATCGCCGATCTTAGCCGCGAAACGTTTCTCGATGCATTCGGCGCGCTCAACAGGCAGGAGGATGTAGACAAGTTCATGTCGGAACAATTCAGCGTCCAGCAACTGATGCAGCAGGTTGGCATCAACGGCCATATTTTTTTCCTCGCTTCCGTGGGTGAGGAGATCGCAGGCTATATCTTTCTGAAAGATGGATCAGGCCCCGATCAGCCGGATAAAGATGCAATAGAGATCTCCCGACTCTATGCCCGCAAAAAATTTATCGGAACCGGTGTAGGCAGATCCCTGATGGAAACCGCCATCAACACCGCACGCGGGCTGGGCCGCAACAGGCTCTGGTTAGGCACCTGGGAACGCAATCACCATGGCATCGGATTCTACGAAAAATTCGGCTTCATCAAATTCGGTGAACATGATTTTGTAGTAGGGGATGATGTGCAGCGCGATTGGTTGATGGAGTTAATAATTAATAATTAGTAATTAAATGCGCCAGGCAAAAGGATTGCGCTATTGAACAGGATGGCATCAGGAAGTGTGAAATGTGAGCGTATTGAAAGCTGACCCACTTTTATTTGTTTTTTTTGAAGGAAGGCTAAGCTGCCAATTCCATTAACTGCTAATTATTAATTGCTAATTATTAATTACTAATTATTAACTCTCCACTCCCAAGGCCCATACTTATGCCGCGTCTCCGAATATCGATCCGCATACGGTCCGAACGGATGATCGAACGGCTTCTTCGAAATATCGGGCCAGTCTTTGCTTAGGTCTCCGGCCGGTCTTGGCTGCGAGTTGATGAATGCCGCCAAATCCCAGGCCTGCGCATTACTGAGTTCGGGGTTATGATAGTTTTGCGGATTGGGCATATTGGCGCGGACATAGCCTGCCAGCCGCGATAAACGGTATAGCCCTGCACCGGTGTTGTAACTGTTCGTTCCCCAGAGCGGCGGGTACAGGAAGCCAATGCTGTTCGCATTCATTTGTCCCTCGCCCTGTTTGCCATGGCATCTCGCGCAGGTGCTGGTATATACGACCGACCCTTTTGCAGGATCAGCGGCTCTATCCAGCATCGCAGGTTGCATGATACCTGAACCTTTTGGTCTGGTCCCTTTCGGTACATCATCGCCCAGCCATCGGATATACGCAATGATCGCTTTCATCTCCCGGCTGCCTGTATCGATCGCTTTACCGTTAAGGCTTCTCTCAAAACAGTCGTTTACCCTTTTTGCGATGCTCTCGATGGCCCCCGACCGTTCCCTGAACTTTGGATAGGTAGATGCTACTGCTCCGAAATTATTGCCCCAGGGTTTGGTGCCGGCTTCGAGATGGCAGTTCTGGCAATTCATCCCATTGGCTGAATGGGCTATTGTTCCTTTCGGTCCGAAATAAAAAGCGGTGTTGCTGATGAGATCGCGGCCATAACGGATCTCATCGCCACGAGCATTTACCGGGATCTGGTTAGGGCCCGCGCCGGTCCAGCAGTCTGCGCTGTCGGTTGCCTGCAAGGCATGAGCGGGTACTGCAGGCGCAACAGGCCGGAGCAGTGCAATAAAAAACACAAAGACGATCAGAACAGGGAACCAGTTAGCCCGCAAATGCATGGGGTAAAATACAAATTCTTTGTATGCTATTTAAGGAACAGCTCATGGATAAGAATATAAACGCCGGTGATCAGCACAAACCATCCGAACCCTCTTTTCAATTTTTCACCCGGGATCTTTTCGCCGATTTTGCGGCCGATAAAAGTTCCGGTGATAGCGATGGCAGTAACAGGCAGGAGCAGTCCCCAGTTGAATTGCTCATGGAACAGGTCGCCGATAAATCCGCCCAGCGCATTGATGGCAATGATGAGCAGGGAAGTTCCGATCGCTTCTTTCATTTCAAGCCCGAAAGAAAATACCAGTACCGGTATGATGATAAATCCGCCGCCGGCGCCCAGTAACCCGGTAATAATGCCTACTTCGATACCGCGGACCAGTGCCTTGGTGAGCAAAAAAGTACGGGGACCGCTTTTTGCGCGCGGTACGGTTTCGCGCCTGATCATCTGCAGCGAGGCGATGATCATTACAATGGCGAACAATACCATTGTGGCCAGTGATTTGGTAACGGTAAAACTGCCGATCGTAAACAGATGCTCGGGTATCGCCGGCAGCAATAGTTTGCGGATCAGTAAAACAGTTACGATAGAAGTGATGCCGAAAGAGAGGGCGGCCTTCACATTGATGTTCCCGAAAGTATAATGCTTCCAGGCGCCTGCAAGACTGCTGCATCCGACAATAAAAAGCGAGTAGCCCGTAGCGAGCGATGGCGGAATATGGAACAGGTATACCAGCACCGGTATTGTAAGAATGGAACCGCCGCCGCCGATCAGTCCCAGGAAAATCCCGATCAGCGATGCTGCGAAAAAACCAGCGATTTCCATGGAACAGTTAATTTGGGCGCAAAGATGCTGAAATATCGTTGAGCGGCTTCGCCTTCTGTCATAATTATCTGCTGGCGATGCCTATCCTGTGGTGGAGATACTGGTCGTTCTTTAGCTCCCGCAGCATGAAGTCGGCCAGGTCGCCCGCCATCACCTCATTGCCGCCCTGTTGCGGCGGATAGTCTGCGCTGGTAATATAATTTCGGGAACCTTCTTCGTCAACGATGGTGGGCGGACAAACAAAACTCCAGTCGAGCGAAGATCCCTGCAGGAATAAATAAGCAAGCATATGTTCCTGGCCAACAGCCCTGAGAGCAGCGGGGTAGCCGGGGGTATCCAACAGGTAATGGTCGTCGCTGGCGTTGAGTACACCTATACCTCCCAGGGCCACGATCCGTTTCAGGCCTTTGAGTTCCATCTGGCGGATGATATTCTTGATACCGAGACTGCGTGATCTGTCGGTGCCATCGATGGCGCCGCCCAGGGCGGAAACAACCGCGTCGCTGCCTTCGATCGCCTGCAACACATCCGACTCGCTGAACACGTATCCTTTGAATGCAGTGAGCTGATCCGAACGGTTGTCTTTGTCGATAAGACTTTCCACATTCCTGCCGAAAGCGATCACTTCATCACCACCTGCCAGCGCCTGCGCAACGATCCTTCTGCCTACCATGCCGGTGGCGCCGAAAACGGTGAGTCTCATGGAATATGTATTGTGATACAGGAGATATGTAAAAAAAATCGGGCCAGTAAACGCGCTAAGATTGTGCGGTCTGCTCCGTTAATTCGTCGATGGTGATACCCATATGACTCTCATCATACACACACGCTCCATTTTTGATCAGCAGCAGTTGCGGAGACTCATGCGGCACCTGGAAGCGGTCGGATACCAGGTTGGACAGCTGGCGGAAACGGATCAGGTCCAGGAAATAATAATCTGCACCCGGCAGTTCCTGCGCTCTTTCAAAACGGCTCAGCACCATGGCACTCGTACCGCAACGGGTACTGTGCTTGAAAATAACCTGGGGAACGGTTTTTGATTTTTCAACCAGTTGGTCGATCTGATCGGTGGCGGTCAGGGAAATCCAGTCCATTGCGTCGTTTAGGTCAACACATACAAAAAATAAGCCGGGGGTAGACTCATCTAGTACTTGAAGTACCTCGGATTAGTGGTAGGACATCCTCTCCTTGATGGAGCACAGGAGACCAGCAGGCTGGCCGCCACCAGGATCGTCAGAAAAACGAGGATGATCTTTTTCATAGCTGGAGTTTAGATATGGTATTAGGCTGTATTTTGCGCCGTAACAAAGATATACTTTCAGCTGAAACCGTTGCCTGTCAGCTTAACAGGTTTTGTTAATTTGTTTATATCCTTAAATCTAACGTATGCGGGTCCATTTTATTTCGATCGGGGGAAGCGTAATGCACCAGTTGGCCATTGCCCTGCACAAAAAGGGCTATAAAGTAACGGGTACCGACGACGAGATCTTTGAGCCCGCCCGTACCAACCTGGCGGCCGAGGGCCTGTTGCCGAACCGCATTGGTTGGCAATCTGAGCTGATTACCAGCGATATAGAAGCTATTATCCTTGGCATGCATGCCAAGAACGATAACCCCGAACTGCTGAAAGCGCAGGAACTGGGACTTAAGATATATTCTTTTCCTGAATATATTTTCCATGAAAGCCGCAACAAGAAAAGGATAGTGGTAGGGGGCAGCCATGGGAAAACCACCACCACCAGCATGATCATGCATGTACTCAGGAAACTGGGGCGGAATTTCGACTGGCTGGTGGGGGCCCGGGTGCAGGGTTTCGAACAATCTGTCAATATTACAGATGCTCCCTTGATCGTTTGTGAGGGCGATGAGTACCCGGCCAGCGCCATCGAAAAAAAGCCAAAGTTCCATTTCCTGTATCCGCATGTGGCTATACTCACAGGCATCGCCTGGGACCATATCAATGTATTCCCCACATTCGCATTTTACCTGGAGCAGTTCATCATTTTTATCGGCCGCATAGAAAAAGGCGGATTGCTTATCTATAATGAGACCGACCCGGTATTGAAAAAACTGGTGGAGGATCATCATCGTGACGATATCCGTTATCAACCCTATGGCGTACCGGACCATACCATCGACCACGGAAAAACGACGGTAACACTGGAGGGGGTCAGCGGTGAATTGCAGGTATTCGGTAATCACAATCTTATGAACCTGCTCGCGGCTTGGTACGCATGCAGGGAGACAGGGGTGACCGCGGCGGAATTCATTCCTGCTATCCGCGATTTTGCAGGAGCCGCCAAAAGACTGGAGTTGCTGGCAGCCGGTCTGCACACCAATGTGTACCGCGATTTTGCCCATGCGCCCAGCAAGGTAAAAGCAACCATCGAAGCGCTGAAGCAGCAATACCCCAACCGGAAGCTGATAGCGGTACTGGAGCTGCATACCTTCAGCAGCCTGAACGAGCAGTTCATGACCGAGTATGGCGGCGCCATGGATAAGGCAGATAAAGCCGTGGTGTTTTATTCGAAGCATGCACTGGAACTGAAGCGCATGCCGGATCTTCCGGCGCAAAAAGTGATCGATGGTTTTGGGAAAGATGGATTGCTGGTGATGAATGATAAGGAAACGTTATGGAAATGGCTGCAGGAGCAGGATTATACCGAGGCTAATGTTGCGTTAATGAGCAGTGGCAATTATGATGGGCTGGATATCCTTACATTTGCCGCACAAATTACCCAAGTGGGGGCGAACTGATGAATCTGCAACTGACCAGACCTATTGCTTTTATCGATCTCGAAACAACCGGTGTTAACATCAGCATCGACCGCATCATCGAGATCGCTATCGTAAAAATCTCTCCTGACGGCACGAGGGTAGTGAAGCGCAAGCTGATCAATCCGCTGATGCCGATACCTGCCGCTTCGAGCGCTATTCATGGTATTACCGATGAGATGGTTAAAGATGCCCCGAGTTTCAAACAGGCGGCCAATGAGCTGAAGCAGTTCATGGATAACTGTGATCTTGGCGGCTACAACAGCAACCGTTTCGATATCCCCATGCTCATCGAGGAATTCCTGCGTATTGGCATCGACTTCAATACAGATGGAAGAAAGCTGGTAGACGTGCAGAAGATCTTTCACATGATGGAACAGCGCACCCTCAGTGCCGCTTATAAATTTTATTGCCAGAAAACCCTGGAAGGCGCTCACAGCGCGGAGATCGATGCTACCGCTACCTGGGAAATACTGGAAGCGCAATTGGAACGTTATCCGCATATCGGCGAAACGGTGGAAAGTATTGTCAAGTTCACCGGTGAAGACGATATCGTTGATTTTGCCCGCCGTTTTGTGAAAGAAAAAGGAGTAGAGGTTTTCAACTTCGGAAAACATAAAGGCAAGCCTGTGGTGCAGGTGCTGAAAGAAGAACCCCAGTACTACGACTGGATGATGAAAGGTGATTTTGCCATGAACACCAAACAGAAACTGACCGAAATTCTGAACCGCACTTTGCTGAAAAAATTATAAGATCAGGCCCCGTTTTTTGCCGGCTATCGAAAACAAACATAGTATCTCGATATTTTAATATATAAGAGGTAATTATGTTGTAAATTTAATTATTCAACAGCCCCAGTCTTTGGAAAAGATCGTCATCATACCCACCTACAATGAAAAGGAAAATATCGCCTCTATTGTTGAGGCTGTTTTTTCATTGAGGCAGGATTATCATGTGCTGGTGATCGATGATGGTTCTCCGGATGGCACTGCAGATATTGTTCGTACGCTGGCCGCCAATTATCCCGGACAACTTTTTCTCGAGG
>JAFBAN010000219.1 GCA_019247775.1 Chitinophagaceae bacterium
CAAACGCCAAACGCCAAACGCCAAACGCCAAACGCAAAACGCCAAACGCCAAACGCCAAACGCAAAACGCCAAACGCAAAACCCGAAACCAACTCCAGACTCCAAACTCCAGACTCCAAACTCCAGACTCCAGACTCTCCTCAGTGCACCAGCACATGCGTCTGCTTGATCACTCCCATTACGAACACACTCTGCACATGGCCGATATTCTCCGCCTGGCTTAGTTTGTTCACGTGGAAATCATAAAACGCGTTCATGTTCTCAGCCACTACTTTCAGCATGAAATCGAATTCGCCGGAGATATTGTAGCATTCGATCACCTCATTCATACTGAGCATGCTCTGGATAAAACGGCCACCGGCTTTTTTATCGTGCTGGCGGAGTGATACATAACAGATCACCATCAATCCCTTCCTGACCTTAGAATGATCAACCAGGGTAGCGTACTGGGTGATCACGCCGCTTTCTTCCAGCCGTTTGATGCGCTCATGCACCGGGGTGGTGCTGAGATGGATCTTGCTTGAAATTTCCTTCACGGTGGCCCTTGCATTGCGCTGGAGAATGCGCAGGATGGCCAGGTCTTTTTCATCCAGGGTGATCTGCGCCTCAGCCGATTCGGCTAATTTGGTGGTTTTTGCCATGACAAACAGGTGTTTTATTCTAAGAATACTGCTTCAAATATACACTTATCCTAAAAATTGCTCAATATTCGTATATTTTATTCTACACACCGTACTTTTGTGCTACACAAACCAAATCAAATGTCAACACTCGCAAAATCTATCGACTTCAGCCTGTCTTACAAGGTGGCTGATATGAGTTTAGCAGAATGGGGCCGCAAGGAAATCCGCCTCGCTGAAGCTGAAATGCCGGGCCTGATGGCCATCCGTGCAGAATATGGCCCATCGCAGCCGCTGAAAGGCGCACGCATTGCGGGCTGTCTTCACATGACCATCCAGACTGCCGTGCTGATCGAAACACTGGTTGCCCTGGGCGCCGAAGTGAAATGGAGCTCGTGCAATATCTTCTCTACGCAGGACCAGGCCGCTGCCGCTATTGCCGCTGCAGGTATCGGTGTATTTGCGTGGAAAGGACAAACACAGGCTGAGGCCGACTGGTGCATTGAGCAGACCCTGTTCTTCGGCGGTTCCGACCGTCCGCTGAACATGATACTCGATGATGGCGGCGATCTTACCAATATGGTTTTCGATGTCTATCCTGAACTGATCCAGAATATCCGCGGTCTGTCGGAAGAAACCACTACCGGCGTACACCGTCTTTACGAACGTATGGCGAAAGGTACCCTGCCGATCCCTGCGATCAATGTGAATGACTCTGTTACCAAATCCAAATTCGATAACAAATACGGTTGCCAGGAATCACTGGTGGATGCGATCCGTCGCGCTACCGATGTGATGATGGCCGGTAAAGTTGCAGTTGTAGGGGGTTATGGAGATGTGGGTAAAGGTTCTGCAGGCTCGCTGCGTGGCGCAGGCTGCCGTGTGATCGTTACCGAGATCGATCCTATCTGCGCACTGCAGGCCGCTATGGACGGTTTTGAAGTGAAGCCAATGGCTGAAGCCGTGAAAGAAGCCGATATCATCGTTACCGCTTCTGGCTGCCGCGACCTGATCACGGAAAAACATTTCCGCCTGATGAAAGACAAAGCGATCGTTTGTAATATCGGCCACTTCGATATCGAGATCGATGTTGCCTGGCTGAACCAGCACTACGGTCATACCAAGAACACCATCAAACCGCAGGTTGACCTGTACAATATCGAAGGACGCGATATCATCCTGCTCGCCGAAGGCCGCCTGGTAAACCTGGGTTGCGCTACCGGACACCCGAGCTTTGTAATGAGTAACTCTTTCTCCAACCAGACCCTGGCCCAGATCGAACTCTGGACAAACAGCAAGAACTACGAGAACAAAGTATACGTGCTGCCCAAACACCTGGACGAGAAAGTAGCCCGTCTGCACCTCGCTAAGGTTGGCGCGGTACTTGACGAACTCACCGATGCGCAGGCTGAGTATCTCGGCATTGCCAAGAACGGTCCGTTCAAGTCGGATCTCTATCGTTATTAACAGACATACAATAAACACCACGCCCGCTCTTTCCAGAGCGGGCTTTTTTTGGTCCGGCCCTGGTTTGAAATTTGCAGTCAGTGCTGCGTTACGGCAAGCTTATATTGGTTACTTTCACCCATCGAATCCTCCTGTTTGCGAAAGGCTCTATTACATACGATCTTATTCCTGGTTTTCCTGGCAGGAATGGTCGTAGCGACGCCTTTGGAAGCAGCCGCCGGCGCTAACGCGGATACCACACCGATGTCTACACAGGCGCAGGCGATCGCCCTGCTCGACAAACTCGGAACCATCCAGCAAAGTCCGCACTGGCCCAATGTACATCCCGCGGCTTTTATGCAGAACCTGCGTAAGGATGTTGAGCAACCTTTCAGCATCTACGAAGGCCGCAGCACCAATTTCTGCGGGTATGCAGCTCTGTCCTTTCTTCCCCTGCATTACGATCCGCTTGGTTTCGTCGGTTTTATGGTAAAGATGTACCAGGAAGGAAAAGCAGTATACGGTAAAGCCTATTTCGAACCCAGCAAGGAAGTGAAACGCGGAGCCGGCCGGCTGGTATTCAAAGGCGAGCTGGACATCAGGCCGGCAGACCAGATGTGGTTCATGGTACTGGCGGATCATTTCAAAGGCTATCTCAACATATTCGATCCGCATTACAATCCGGGCGATGAGAACCGTTTATGGGCGGCCGTTAACCTGGCCAAGTTCTGCCGCATGATCCGCACCCTTTTCAACTACAATGTCAGCGCTGTCGGATCAGATCTGTTCAGGCCCGGCGTGCGCGACATGTACGAATACCTGTCCGAGCGCCTGAAAACAGGGCATCTGGCTTTGTTCGTTAATAATCCCGGATTGTACCGCAAAGACCACCATAAACTGAAAGTGGGTGTGCCCACCCATTATATCATTTTGCTGAATGTGGAAGAGATGGGAGACCGGATCGCCTGCACTTATTGGGATTACGGAGGCCGCACTATGCAGCTGCTATCGCCCGATATCCTCAAACGGATCGTCTTCGGTATTATTCATATTACCCGTAAATCAGCTGATGCGCAGTAGATATTACCATATCATGGCAGTCTGCTGCGCCGCATTGCTGTTGGGCTCCTGCGCCACGCGCAAGATATTTTCTACCAACTACTATCATCAAAATGAGAAAGTGCTCACGGATATTGAGCACAGTTACCGGGCGATGTACGGCAAAAGGCCTTTTTCACTGGAGTTCACTGATAAGTCATTCAACAATATTTCCCTTGAGATCATTACGGATTCGGTGAAGCTGATCTACGATTTTGAAGTACATGAAGCCAGGCTGCAGGATACGATGCAGAAATACCGGCTGCCTGCGGAGATCCATCAGCTGATCGAGCAGATGAAGAGTATCCGGTGCATCTGGATCAATATGCTGGATTATTATACCAATAACCGGCGGGAGACCCTGGTGTTCATGTCTATCCGTAATGTGGCCATCCATCTGCCGTTTACGCCGGAGAAATACTATATCCTCACGTTCTATGCCCAGCTCCAGTATTACGACAGCGAGGGAAGGCTGCTGGCGGGACGAAATCTGCGGCGGGTGAGAAAGATCAATGACGAGATCTTTATGCGGATCACCGATAAGGTCTGCTATACGATCTCCGGGCGGTTCAGGTAATTCATGAAAAGAGGCGGACGGAACTGACAACTGAGGATAAAACCCGCGGTATAAAAATTGCATGCTTCTTAATTTCGCCAAAAATCTGAAACAACCTTTATGAACATCAAGTACCTGATCACCGGCTGCCTGGCCCTTGCAGCCATGACTGCCTGTAACAACAATGCAGACAAAAAAGCCGCCGCAGACTCTACCAAAGCCCAGGCTTCAAACGGTCCGGGCTCCGTTATGAAGCTGGACAGCAGCAAACGATATATCTACCTGACCTGGGACGATTCGCCCCAGCCGCCGGGCACCATCAACTGCAAACGTGTTTTTCATGAAGAAGGGGTGAAAGCCACTTTCTTTTCTGTAGGGTTCAACGTGGTGGGTCCTTTGAAGAAAAGGCTGGTAGACTCACTCAGGAAAGCTTATCCTGAGTTCCTGCTGGCCAACCATAGCTTCAGCCATGGTTTCAGGAACCAGTATGGAAAATTCTATTCAGCCTCCATGACCGACAGCGCCCTGCACGATTTCCTCAAAAACCAGGAAATGCTGGAAGTGCCCGTGAAGATCATCCGCATGCCGGGCAATAATACTTGGGCCGCCAATGGCAAGATCACCGGGCAGAAGGCGAATAACGGCGTGGTAAAAGCGCTGGATTCGCTGGGCTACAAGATCATTGGCTGGGACCTTGAATGGCATGAAAAAGGAAAGTTCCCGCAGGAAAGCGTAGCCGAGATCGTAAAGCAGATCAACCAGAAGTTCGAGGATGGTAATACCGTAGAGCAGAATGCACTGGTGATCCTGTCGCACGACCGCCTGTTCGAGAAACCCCAGTATGTGGATTCTCTCCGCAAGCTGATCCAGACGCTCAAGGCCGACAAACGCAATGCTTTCGAAACGATCGATCACTATCCGATGGTGATGCGGAAGTAGATAATATTTATAAGCAACTGAAAGCGCCTGGTGACGGGCGCTTTTTTTATGTACTGATCTGGACAGATGAACAAGGAACAAGGAATAAGAACAGATGAACAAGGAGCAAGGAACAGAAGAAGGAATAAAGATTATCTAAACAAACGCCGTATTGCTTTTCGAATATCGAATGCATTCAATCACCTGACAGATATCATTCTTCAGCCCGCTAAAATTACTCCGATCCATCAAATCATTCACCGGTTCCTTGTTCCTTGCTCGTCTGTTCCTTGTTCGCATCCGGATTTTCCAAAATTCTGATTCCAGCTTGCCGTTCATCCAAAAGCGGACAGTTGTGTCAATTCATTTATCACTGCAAAACGGCCTTTAAGATTTCGTTAACCAACCAGTTGAAACCCTTACCAGCACTGCATTTGAGCCGAATATTAACCTGGGTTAACCTTGCCGTTAACACCACTCATAAATACGCTCATCCAAAGGGTGTAACTAATCACAATAGCCTTCGTTTACTATCTGTGTGTTTCTACTTTTGACTTGTCAATCTGAAACAAACGAAAACAAATATTCATTAAAACATTTAACCTAAACACCATGAAAAAGATCTTAATGATGGCTTTGATAGCCCTCGCCACCGGAACCTCTGCTTTTGCAGCACCAAGAACTATCAGCAACAAAGTAACTGAGCATTTCAGCGCTTCTTTCAAGAATGCAAAGAATGTGACCTGGAAATCGAACGACCGCTTCGACAAAGTGAGCTTTATGCTCGCAGGCGAGCAAGTAGATGCTTTCTACGACGTTGAAGGCGACCTGATCGGGACCAGCAAAACCATCGGCTTCGAAAAACTGCCTAAATCTGCCCTGGAACTGATCACCACCAAATACACTTTCCCTGAGCACCAGCTGAAAGACTGTATCGAGTTCACCAGCTCTAACAATGAGAAGAACTACTATGTTTCTTTCGAGAAGAAAAATGAGACCCTGGTACTGGAGATCACCAAAGCCGGCGTGGTAAGCGTTTTTGCTAGGAACAAGAAATAAGCATTTAATCCCTCTATATATATAAAGGTTCCGCTGTGAGGCGGGACCTTTTTAGTTTGGAGTCTGGAGTTAGTCGGGGAAGCTGATCTTGCCCATGCTGACGCGGGGGATATCGCGGCCGCCGCCGATGGGTTGAGCGGTGCCGGCAATGCACTCATTGGCTAGTACGGCAAAAAGCAAGGCTTCTTTGGCATCGGGGTTTACCTGGAGGGCGGCCGTGGTATAGAACTGGTGCTGGGGCAGCAACGACCTGAGATGGCCCATCAGCAGGGGATTATGCATGCCGCCGCCGCTGCTATATACATGGAAGGATCTGTTACCGCCCGTGGTGCGGTTCAAGGCATCGGCGATGGTGATGGCACTGAAACTGTTGAGCGTGGTCATGGTATCCTGGTGAGAGATCGCTACCGCACCGGCCCGCTGCTTCGCTGCCTCGATATAGGCCAGGTTGAATAGCTCAGGTCCGGTTGTTTTGGGGAAACCGGCCGCAAAGAAATCGTGGTCCAGCAAGGCATCCAGCAGCCCCTGGTGCAGGCTGCCGCTTCGGGCAATGGAAGCATTCTTGTCGTAAGCCTGGCTGAAATAGGTCTGGGCATAGGCATCCATCAGGGTATTGCCCGGGCCGGTGTCGGTACTGAACACGGCGCCTGCATCGAGATCACCGGGCAGGTAAGTGAAATTGGCGATACCGCCGATATTGAGCATAATACGGTCTTCACCGGGTTTGCTGAAGATCAGGTAGTCGCCATAAGCAGCCAGCGGCGCACCCTCGCCTCCCGCCGCAATATGCTTTTGCCTGAAATCGCTGATCGTGATAATGCCTGTTGTTACGGCCAGGTGATCCCCATCCCCGATCTGCAGCGTGGCATTGCCGAATTTTGCCTGCTGGTGCAGGATTTTCGGCGCATGATAGATCGTCTGACCATGACTCGCCAGCAGATCCACTTCGCTAATGTCGATCTTCCATCGTTTCAGGCAGTCGAGCACCATGTTCCCATGCTGGACGGCCACCCAGGCATTGAGCAGGCAGACTTTTTCCAGGTCTACCTGCCTGCGGGAGAATACCGAGCGGATCTCATTTTTGAAAGCTTCATCATAACTAACTGTTTCAAAAGCGATTATCTCAAGTCCGGTGCCCGGTCCGCTGCCGCTGAGCCGGCAAACGGCAATGTCGAGCCCATCCAGCGAAGTGCCGCTCATGACTCCGATCACCACTCGGCTACTTTGGGCAGAAACCCGGCATAATTGCTCAATTTTCCCCTTCATTTATGCGGCTTTTTGTGGATTTTTTCCAAATTTAATGCAAGTATTTGCGGTTTTTATTTGTTTTTCAGGTTTAAAATCCTGAATTTGGTAGTCAACTGCTGCGCTATGCTGAAAAAAGAACGTCAGGCTTATATCCTGCACCAGGTGAGTTTGCATAATAGTGTATTGTCTACCGATCTTAGCAATGCCATTAATGTTTCCGAAGATACCATCCGCCGCGATCTGAATGAGCTGGCCGACAAAGGCAAGGTCATCAAAGTCCATGGCGGCGCACTCTCCAAATCGTTCAACAGTTTTTATCTCCGCTCCGATGTTTACAATGTAGACAATAAACAGCTTATTGCCGAAAA
>JAFBAN010000037.1 GCA_019247775.1 Chitinophagaceae bacterium
GCCAAAAGAAAGCTTGTCCTTGACAAGTACTTAGCCAAGCTTCAAACCGAACGACAAAAGCCAAGGCAAAGAAGAAAGAAAGTAATCCGACAGCCGATTTTTGAAAAGGGCGATTGTTTGACATTTAAACTCAAGGATGGCAACTTCGGTGGGGCGGTGGTTTTAGAAGCGGTTAGGAACACAGAACATGGACTTAACCTGATTGCGACAACAAGAATTAATCAGCCGCATAGCCCGACGAGGAAGGACTTTGAAAACGCAGAAGTCTTAATAAACACGTTTGGCAACTGGAAAGATGATGCATCTATCCAATGGTATTCCCCCATTCGCCATAAGGAATTTGCCCACCTGATTGAGGTGGTTGACAATATCAGGATAAACATTGATTATACTCAGAACAAGTATCGTTATGGGCATATTGCGGATCTCGGTATTTTTGTAATTGAATCGGCTAATCAGCAGTTTAAGATGGAAGAGACAACACCGCGGCCTAAGAAAAGGCAAACAATAAAAGAATTGATCGTGAAGAACCGGTGGAAGTTCTGGTAGCCAAAGTATTTGTCGCTCGAGATTTTTTAACCAATTCTCAATTTTTAATAGTTAGCCGTTACATCATGTCCTTCCAAACAGGTTTCCTAACCGACTCCATCAAACGCTTCCGCTACTACAAAGAACTCGGCGATAAAACTTTTGCGCAGATCGAGGAAGCGGATCTGTTCCGCCAGCCTTCCACCGAAAGCAACAGCATTGCGGTGATCGTACAGCATATGCACGGTAATATGCTCAGCCGCTGGACGAACTTTCTCACCGAAGACGGCGAAAAAGAATGGCGGCAGCGGGATGCGGAATTCTATGAAGGCAAGTCAACACGCCAACATATACTCGATCTCTGGGAAGCCGGCTGGACATGCATGTTCGATACCCTGGAAAACCTGAAGCCGGATGATCTCGAAAAGAAGGTAACCATCCGCACCGAATCACTCACCGTTTATGATGCGATCCTGCGGCAACTGGCGCATTACCCCTACCATGTTGGGCAGATCGTTTACCTGGGCAGGCTGTTCAAAAATGAAGGCTGGACCTCGCTCAGCATTCCCAAAGGTGACAGCAGCGCCAACCTCGAAACCGTAAAAAATGCCCAACGCAAACAATAGTACACTATGCACTTTGAATGAACCCTTTGCGCCTTCGCCCCTTAGCGCCTTTGCGTGAAATAAAAAACCAGTCCATGAAACTGTACCGCCTTCAGCGCATCCTTTCCAACCTGCGAAGAAATTCCCGCAGCAAAAGTCTTAAGCTATTGCAGCAGCGCGGCGGATCAGTAAACGATTTCAGTATCCGCCGGGCGGTAGAAACCGATATCCCCCAGCTGGCGGCAGTGCATGTCAAAGCCTGGGCCGATACTTATTTCACCTATCGCAATCCACCTACTTACGAGATCCGTCTCTCGCAATGGAAAGAAAGTTTCCGCAACAACGACGGAAGCTGGTTTGCCTATGTGGTGGTGGACAAAAACAACAATGTTATCGGCTTTGCCAAAGGCAAAACTTATAGCACCGCCGACCTGCCAGACTATCAGGGCGAATTAAATAAGATCTTCCTCCTGTTCGATTATCATCGCCTCGGCCTCGGCACGCGGCTGCTCGTAAAAGTTGCCGAATATTTTATCACCATGGGCATCAATAATATGGTGCTGTTCTCCGAGCCGTCCAATCCCACCGGCTGGTTCTACGAAGCAAGAGGCGCCAAAAAGCTGTATGGAAAGAACGGCGGATTTCATGGCGGTTATGCGTGGGATAATCTGCGGGATTTGGTTAAAATGGTTAAAGTAGTTTAAATTAGTCAAAAGGAAACTCAGGTGGCGGAATGTTGCATTCACTTCCACCATTTAACCACGTAACCGCTTTCTCAGCTTTATCCTCTTACCATTTAACCCACTTAACCAATGTAACGTTTTACCCACTTTAACCCCTTTAACTACTTTAACCCATGCCCACCCCCGTCGATGATTTCCTGAAAGCCGCCACTATTCCCCGCGATCGCTTTCATGCTTCCGGCAATCTCGATGCTGCCAATGCCCTGCTGCTGAAACACCCGGAACTTCCCGGTGAAAATATTTTCACAGCAGCTGTTACAGGAGATGCGGAAGCGGTAAAAGCATTTATTGAAAAAGATCCGTCACTGGTTACGCAAAAAGGCGGACCGCATAACTGGGATGCATTGACCTATCTCTGCTTTTCGCTCTATCTGCAATGGGATGCATCGCGATCAGAAGATTTTGTGAAAGCGGCGAAGCTTTTACTGGATGCTGGCGCGGATGCCAATAGCGGGTTCTGGGAACCGGAGCATCGGCCCGGTGCAGAATGGGAACCTGTATTGTACGGTGCGGCGGGCATCGCACATCATCCGGGTGTAACCAATGTGTTGCTGCAGGCCGGCGCCGATCCGAACGCAGGCGAAGTGGTGTACCACTCGCCGGAAACCCGCGACAATGAGACCATCAAATTGCTGATCGCAAGTGGCAAGCTTACGGAAGACAGCCGCCTGCTGATGCTGATCCGCAAGCACGACTGGCATGATGAAGACGGCGTAAAACTTTTGCTGGAAACAGGTCTGGATCCGAACAAAAAACGCAAACTCGGCAAGACCGCCATGCTGCACGGGATCCTGCGGGATAACGGTGCGATCATTATTCAACTCCTGCTCGACCACGGCGCCGACCCGACCGTTAGCTATGAAGATGTTAACCCCTTTCAACTGGCCGCCCGCCGCGGGCGCGGAGATCTGCTGGCACTGTTTGAGCAATATGGATTTTCTTACGAGTTCAGCGGCGCTGAAATACTGATCGCTCCGTGCGCGCGCAACGATGAAAGGACTATTCAGGATATCATGCTTAACGAACCCCAACTGGTAGAACAGGTATTGGCACAAGGTGGAAAATTACTGGGAGAATTCGCCGGCAACGCGAATGTGGATGGTGTAAGGCATCTGCTGGATCTGGGTGTTCCGATCACCGCGCAATATCCGGGCGATGGCTATTTTGGGATCCCACCGCATAGTATGGCATTACATATCGCCTGCTGGCGTGCCTGGCCTCCCGTGGTAAGATTTTTGATCGAACGCGGCGCCCCGCTCAATATCAAAGATGGCATGCACCGGACCCCGCTGATGCTTGCGATCCTGGCTTGTGTGGATTCGTATTGGATGTACCGGCGCAATACAAGTTCGATAGAAGCATTGCTGGACGCGGGCGCTTATGCCGGGGATATCCTCCTGCCCACCGGTTATCCGGAGGCGGATCAACTGATCGAAAAACATCTTTCCCGGAGCTAAGTCAATCAGGAATACAGGTTGCGGGCGATTCCCATTTCCAGTCCGCGCAATTCTGCAAGTCCCCTCAACCGTCCGATAGCGGAATAACCCGGGTTGGTTTTCTTATTCAGATCGTCCAGCATCTGATGCCCATGGTCGGGGCGCATGGGGAGGGATAATTTCCTTTGCTGCATTGCTGTTACGATCTCTTTCATTACAGCATACATATCTACATCTCCCTCCAGGTGATTGGCCTCGTAAAAATTTCCTGCTTCATCGCGCTGGGTGCTGCGGAGATGCAGGAAATGGATCCTGTCTGCAAGACGCCTGGCCATTCCCGGCAGATCATTGTCTGCACGCACCCCGAATGACCCTGTACAAAAACATAATCCGTTCGACGCCGAAGGAACTGCACGGAAAAGATCGTTCACATCTGCTTCCGTGCTCACCACGCGCGGCAGACCGAGAATGGGATAGGGAGGATCATCGGGATGAATGGCCATTTTTATGCCGCAGGATTCCGCCACCGGCACTACCTGCTGCAGAAAGAAGATCAGGTTGCTTTTCAGTTTTGCGGCATCGATATCGCGGTAAGCATCGAGCGCCGCGGCAAAATTTTCCAGCGTGAAACTTTCTTCGCTGCCGGGAAGTCCGGCGATAATATTCCGTTGAAGCTGCAGTTTCTCTTTGTCGCTCATCGATCTGAATCGTTCTTCAGCGCGTTTCAACTCGTTATCCGAATAATCTGCCCGCGCCTTCCCACGCTGCAGCATGAACACATCGAAAGCGATAAACTCTGCGCGATCAAAACGCAAGGCCTTCGAGCCATCTTCAACAGTGTAAGCAAGATCGGTACGCGTCCAGTCGAGCACCGGCATGAAATTATAGGTCACGATGGAAACGCCGCATGCGGCCAGGTTGCGGACAGACTGCTTATAATTTTCGATATACTGCAGATATTCTCCCGATTGCGTCTTGATCTTCTCATGCACAGGAATGCTTTCCACGACATCCCATGCAAGTCCGGCGGCTTCTACTTCTTTTTTTCGCTTCATGATCTCATCTGCTATCCAGACCTGGCCGTTGGGAATATGGTGCAGCGCAGTAACCACACCGGTACAGCCTGCCTGCCTGATATCCTGTAAACTAACCGGATCGGCGGGCCCATACCAGCGCATGGTCTGTTGTAAAGCGAAAACGTTTTCGGAACGCATGAGGAACAAGTTAAGGTTGGCTAAAATAAGATTTCTGAAGGATTTAGATTTGAGATCGTGGATTTGATACCGTCGATGGGAATTTCACACAAAGGGGCAAAGCGGCAAAGGAGACTTTGCGCCTTACTTATTTTGCTCCTTTGCGTGAAAATTTTTGTCGCAGCCCGGTTTTGATGCCAACTGCCGGTACTGCAATCTCAAATCTGCGATCTGCCGATCTCAAATCCTTTGTATATTTAACCCAACCAACCATCCTCTTATGAAACGCTTGCTCCCGCTCCTGGCTTGTTTGTTACCCGCTTTTTTATCTGCACAGCAGCACCAGCTCGAGAAGATCTGGGAAACAGACAGCATCATCGCAGTGCCCGAGTCTGTATTACCCGATCCTGCCGCCAAAATATTGTATATCTCCCTGATCGATGGTAACCCCTGGGATGCTGATGGTAAAGGCGGCGTGGGCAGACTGAGCATGGACGGAAAAAAATATGATGGCAACTGGATCACCGGCCTGAATGCGCCGAAAGGCATGGGTAAATGGCGCAACCGGTTATATGTTGCGGATATTTCTGAAGTAGTCGTGATCGATATAGTATCAGGAAAGATCACCAAGAAAATACAGGTGCCGGATGCAACCGGTCTGAACGATATTACTGTAGATGATAAAGGAGTTGTTTTTGTTTCCGATTCTAAAAAAGGAACTGTTCACCGCATTGAAAACGATATTCCCGTCCTTTATCTCGATAACAAACCAGGCGCCAATGGCCTGAAAGCGATCGGCAGCGATCTGTATATTTTCAACGGTAAGTACTTTGAAAAAGCGGATGCGGCCAGGAAGATCTCTCCCATCCTTGAACTGGATGCGGGCGGAGACGGCATTGAACCGGTAGGCAATGGTGATTTTATCCTCACCATCTGGGGCGGCTATATCTACTACGCTTATCCCAATGGAACCAAAGAACTATTGCTCGATACGCATCTGGCAAAAAGCAATACCGCAGATATAGGCTACGACCCTGCAACCCGCATCCTTTATGTACCCACTTTCAATGCCAAGCGGATCGTGGCCTACAAACTGAAATAGCATAGTCCTGAAATTTCAACTTCTGATATTGATCAACCCCGAAATCGCCAGTGCGTATCCGTATGTTGGCATATCGGCGGAAACGGATAAGATCATTAATATCTCGGCGCAGCGGCTGGAGATCATCAAACGTGAGGAGTCCGTTTTTTTTGAAGAGGATTACCTGAGCACCTCCCGTTTTATCGAGGCAGACCTGGAATATATCGACAAACTGATCGCCGCTTACATTGGTCCTTTCGAATACCGGATACTGGTGAATTTCAACGAGCACAAGCATATGGTACTGACCTACCACTCGCCTACCAATGAAGCCCCGAAGGACTACGATATCTTCGACGGCTACCCCGAAGCAAGGGCCCGGCTGCTGGTGGATACCCTGTATCCCATCTTCGAGCAGATCCGCAGCCAGGCCGATGCAATGGATGCCTGATCATTGAACAAGGTCATCGTTGTTGACGCCTTTTTTCTTCGAAACATTTTCTTTCAGCTTGCCGAAATTATAAGTGACGCCCAGGTAGATGACCCGGTAGGGATTGATCGATGTATTTACCACTTTGAGATCCGGGTTCAGGGTTACATAGTGATAAACCATATCGCGCCGCAGCATATTGTTGAAATTGATGGTGGTAGCCAGCTTATTGTTAAAGAACTTATAGCCGAAGTTCACCTGGTAGAAAACGGATGTATTCTGCGTGCTCACAAGGCTGAATGGCGCATGAAAAAACCCGCCGCTGCCGCTGATCGTAAATTTGGGCGTTACCCGGTAACTGAAATTGGTGAATGCATTACCGCTGATGCCATCCCTGTTGATGGAAGGATCGCGTTTGTTGCGGATATGATTGTAGCGGATCAGCGGACTGAAACCAACCGATAGCTTCTCACCGATCGTCGCATTCATGTTAAGACCGGCATTTATCTGGAATTCCTCGCCGATATTATCGCTGGTCGTGGCAGTTACCCCGGTAGCTTTATTGAATGCGGCGAACTGCGAGATCATATTATTCGTATAGCTTGCATTGATCGAAAATGCGCCGAAGAACTTTCCTTTCACGAGCCTGTTCTGCAACGAAACGGCGTGGAGCACCTGCGGACCAAGCGCCGGATTGCCGTAAGAAATATTCAGCGAATCGTTATTGTTGACAAAAGGGTTCAGGTTGGTGATATAAGGGCGCTGAAGCCGCATATTGTACGAGAGACTGATGGTATAACTGCTGCTGATCTTCGCACTGATCAGCATGTTCGGGATAAGATTGGTATAATGCTGGTCCACTACCGTTTTGGAGCCGCTGAAATTGCCATGTACGTTGGTATGTTCGGCCCTGAGACCAGCCCTGAAGTTGTATTTGCCGGTGCTCCAGTTCACCGAACCATAGCCGCTGTATACTTCCTGGTGGTAATCGAAATTATCGGTATTGTTGGCGTTGGCAATATACGGATCGCCGGCATTGTATTTAAGCAGGCTCTCAAAATCGGATTCCGCATTCCGCATGATGGATTTAACGCCTGATTCCAGTTTCAATTTTGGCAACAGCGGTTCGATGAGATCAATCTGGAAAGTATATTCCCGGTTTTTGGACTGCGAAGTATTGGAGACATAACGGTCCTGCCCCGGATTATCCTGGAAGCTATTGGTGAAGCCATTGTTTTTGCTAAACTGGCTGTTGAAACGGATATCCAGTTCTTTTTCCGGGCTGTTCCTGTACTTGCGGATAAAATCAGCTCCGATGCCATCTGATGGACTGCTGTAGGTATTATCCTGAGTAAACAAACTGAGTGACGAAGGCTGCGCGGAAAAATCGGTTATGATGGATTGGTCCAAACCGTTATGCGAATGAAAATCGCCTACGCTGCCATAGGTAGTGATCGTGTTTAAGCTGTCGATCTCGTAACTCAGTTCGAGGTTCGTGAATACAAAAGTGTTCTTGCTGAGCCTGCTGCCCGTAAGGGTGCGTTTGGTAAAAACAGAACTGACAAGTGGTGTGGTTTCGGTGATGCTGCTGCCGGCAATGGGGTGAAAAGGCCCGCTGGCGCCGGCATAGGCCGTAAAGCCCAGTTTACCGCTTTTTACATTCAGGGAAAGACTTTCGCTATAATTTCCCAACGTACTCACATAAGAGCTCAGGTATCCATTGTAGCCCACCACTTTCTTTTTGGTGATGATATTGATCACCCCGCCCACACCCTCCGCATCGTATTTTGCAGAAGGAGAAGTAATGACTTCCACTTTAACGATAAGCGCGCCCGGAAAATTCTTCAAAGCGTCTTTCAGGTTATTGGCGAACATGGCAGTTTCCCGTCCGTTAAGCAGGATCTTAAAATTACTTTGCCCGTTCACCTGCACATTTCCATCCCCATCCACCGTAACCAGCGGCGTTTTGCGCAGGATATCCGAAGCGGATTCAGTTTTGCTTGCCGGATCGTTTTCCGCGTTGTAAATGATCTTGTCATCGGTCTGCTCCACCAACGGCTTACGGGAAACAACCGTTACAGTCTGCAGCTGGTTCGCAGACATGTACATGACCAGCCCATTCACTATATTCTCTCCGGGCTTCACCGCCAGGTCAACCGAAATATCGGCGAAGCCTGTATGGCTCAATACCAGTGTATAACGGCCGGTATCAACCAGCATTTTGAAATTACCCTTGTCTGAACTGTAGGTCTTTTTAATGGGCTCGGTCTGCCCTTTCCTTAAAACACTAATGGTAGCGTAGGCCAGCGGCTTTCCGGAACTGTCGGTAACATTGCCGGTTACGGTGGCCGGTCCGCTTTGCGCGTTTGCATAGCA
>JAFBAN010000061.1 GCA_019247775.1 Chitinophagaceae bacterium
TGCCCGGTTTCGGCAGGGGTCTGGTCTACCTGCACTGCAACACAGCCGTCCATGGCATGTTCTTCGAGCAAGGGCGCCAGATCGGCCGGAGCAAAATTGCGGCGGATCACCGACATCTCGGGACCGATCCATTCCATTGCCGGCGAATATGTCCAGAAATGCTGGTGGGCATCAATGCGCATGGTAAGCTTTTACATGTTGTCTGGAGATGCCTAGTCCGTCGATACCAAGTTCCACCACATCACCCGGTTTAAGATAAACGGGAGGATTGAACCCGAGCCCAACCCCGCTTGGTGTGCCGGTGGAGATCACATCACCGGGCAACAGGGTCATGAATTTGCTGATATAAGCGATCAGTTGAGGGATATTGAATACAAAATCGCTGGTATTGCTATCCTGCAGGATCTTTCCATTCAGCTTCAGCCATAGCCGCAGCTGGTGCGGGTCTTCGATCTCGTCTGCCGTTGCCAGCCAGGGGCCCATTGGCGCAAACGTGTCGCAGCCTTTGCCCTTATCCCAGGTGCCTCCTCTTTCGAGTTGGAATTCACGTTCACTTACATCGTTGTGAAGACAATAACCGGCCACATGCTGCATCGCATCCGCTTCCTCAACATAGCTGGCTTTTTTCCCGATCACAAACGCCAGTTCCACTTCCCAATCTGTTTTCACAGAATCCCTGGGTATGATGATATCGTCGTTAGGGCCAACCTGTGAGCTGGTCGACTTCATGAAAATGATCGGCTCTTTCGGCAGCGGCGCATTGGTTTCAGCAGCGTGCTTCGCATAATTCAACCCGATGCACACGATCTTGGAAGGACGGGCGAATGGCGGACCCAATCTCGTATTGTCTGCAACGGCCGGCAGTTGCTGCCGCCTGGCTTTTACAAATGCAGCGAGCCGTTCCAGGCCATCGCCTGAAAAGAAATTCTCATTGTAGTCTTCGCCGAATGAAGAAACATCATAGATCTTCTCATCGATCATAACGCCCGGCTTCTCGTTGCCGGCCTCACCGAACCGTACCAATTTCATAGCTATCTGTTGTTGAGTTTTATAAATCCGCCGTCGATCGGGTAATCGTTGCCGGTGATGAAGGACGCTTCGTCGCTGCAGAGGTACAATGCCAGTGCAGCCACTTCTTCCACCGAAGCCATCCGGCCGATAGGCTGCGACTGCGATAATTTTTCGAACATTTCATCTTCCCTGCCCGGATAATTCTTTGCGATAAATCCATCCACGAAAGGTGTATGCACCCGCGCCGGTGAAATGGAATTGCAGCGGATATGATCCTGCATATAGTCGCGCGCCACGCTCATGGTCATTGACAGTACCGCGCCTTTGCTCATGCTGTAGGCAAACCGGTCTGGAATGCCCAGCAGGCCGGCAATAGATGCGATATTCAGGATGGATCCGCCGCCACGATGCCGGAGAACGGGAATACCCTCGTGCAGCGTATTGTATGTTCCCCTGACATTTACGTTGAACACTTTCTCAAAATCTTCGGCAGAAGTAGTATCCGCTTTGCCGATATGTGCGATGCCCGCGCTGTTAACGAGGATATCGAAGCCGCCGATCTTTGAAAAGATATCCTTTACCTGCTGCTGCTCGCTTACATCGCAGCTGAATAGTGTGGCTTCGCCGCCTGAAATCCGTATCTGGTCTGCTGTCTGCGCGCCCTGTTCATCGTTCAGCTCAAGAATATAAACGAAGGCGCCCTGCCTTGCAAATGTTTCGGCGATGGCTTTGCCGATACCGCTTCCGCCACCTGTAACAACTGCTTTTTTTCCCGCAAGTGAAAACATAAACTATTGCGATAACCGCTTTATGGTAATTGAAATATTTTTTTCATCAGCACCCATTTTTCCCCTGGCTTCGCAAAAGGAAGAGGCTGCTGAAATTTCCACATCAGCTGCTCCCATTCCTGCACTTTCGGGTTGCCGGCGTCTGCCTGTGACTTGCGTTCGAAACTAAAAGCATCATCCACTTCCATGATCATGAACAACCTGTTACCGGCCCGGTAGATCTCCATCGACCCGATGCCTGATGAACTGATACTTTCAATGATCTCCGGCCACACCTCCCGATGCCATTGTTCATATTCAGCGATCAATGTCGGATCGTCTACCAGGTCCAGGGCCAGGCAATACCTATGCTGCATGTTCTGCCTTTTTTATCTTATAGCCGCTGATCCCGAATGCCAGTACGACCACGAAACAGATCAGCGGAATGATATAGCCGTTCTGGATATTATCGGTTGCATCGCTGATCCGCGCCATTACCGGGGGCAGGATGGCGCCGCCGGCAATTGCCATAATGATCAGGCTGCTGCCGAATTTTGCCTCGCTTCCCAGTCCTGCAATGCCCAGGGAGAATATCGTGGGGAACATGATCGAATTAAAAAAGCCGATACCGATGATCGCATAGATCGTGATCATGCCATGGCCTAGTATCATTACTGCACAGAGCAGAATATTCAACACGGCATACAATGCCAGCAATCGTTGCGGTTGTATGAAACGCATCAGCAGTGTGCCGATGAAGCGGCCGCTCATAAATGCCAGACCATAACCCAGTCCGAGATAGGTCGCCGCTGTTGAGCTGTCCACATTCGCCGCTTTGGTGGCATAAAGAATAAAAAAACTCGTAACACAAACCTGTGCACCAACATAAAAGAACTGGGCGATCACGGCCCAACGCAGATGCCGGTGCGACCATACCTGGAAAATACCGCGGCTTCCTGTTGCCGCCTCTTCTTCCGTATGGATCTCCGGAAGTTTGATCAGCGCAAATAGTACCGCAATGACGATGATAATAATTCCAAGTACCAGGAACGGCGTCTTCACGCTCGAAGCTTCAGACGCCAGCGCCAGTTGCTTCGAGGTTGCGTCCATCGCGTTCAGTTCCTGGTCGGTAAAGCCTTTGGTCAGGATGATCTTTGCACCGATAATGGGTGCCAGCGTGGCCGCCAGTCCGTTAAAGGACTGTGCGAAGTTCAGCCGCTGCGTAGAAGTAGCCGGGTCGCCAAGCGAGGCGGCGTACGGGTTGGCAGCTGTTTCGAGTATGGTGAGTCCGCAGGCGATCACGAACAGCGCGCCCAAAAAGAAAACATACTGCTGCGTATTGGCTGCCGGAATGAACAGAAAAGAACCGGCCGCGAACAGGCAAAGCCCTGTAATGATGCCGATCTTATACCCGAAGCGTTTCATGATCAGTCCCGCAGGCAATGCCATCAGGAAATACCCGATAAAGACCGCCGAATCTACCAGCGAGGACTGCAGGGTGGTAAGGCTGAATGATTTTTTCAGGTGGGCCAGTAATATAGGATCGAGGTTGATCACAAAACCCCAGAAAAAGAAAAGACTGGTTACCAGGATAAAAGGCACCAGCAGTTTCCGGTTGGATGTAGGCATAGTTGCAATCGTTTGGCGTATTCCAGATTATGGAATTAAATTCTTTTATGTGGAGTAAATATATTCTTTTTGTGAAATAAACCTATATTTTTGAATGCATTTTCCACCAGATGATACAGGTTATACACAGGGCTTTTGATATACTCGAATTCGTTGCAAGGGATGCAGAGCGGCCCAAGCTGCTCAGTGAGATCGCTACAGGTCTGCAGCTGAAGCCGGGCACCTGCGCCAATATCGTTAAAACACTTACCGGCCGCGGTTATCTTGAAAAACTGGAGGCGCAGAAAGGGTACCTGCTGGGTAAACAGGCTTTTGCATTGCCGGGTAGCCAGGGGCAGCAGCAGGCGCTGATCGATATCGCCGACAGGGAAATGGAAAAGATCCGCACAGCCATCCATGAAAATTCCTTACTCGGTATCCTCAAAGGCGAGAACCGCCTGGTGATCCATCGCAAGAACAGCGATCAGCTGGTGCAGGCGCATACCCCGGATGAAAAGAAAGCTTATGACTCCTCTACCGGGCGCTTACTGATAGCGATGCAGACAGACGAGCAACTCAAAAAATTCATTCAGCGCTTCGGGCTGCCCCCGGCCGCACTCTGGCCGCATGCACACACCAAAAACCGTTTTTTCGAACAGGTTGAAAAGATCCGCAGCAACGGCTATGCACTGATCGAAGACAGTGTGCAGATCGTAGGACTGGCAGCGCCGGTATACAAAGACGGCCGGGTGATCGCCAGCCTGAGCATCTATATGCCCTCTTTCCGTTTTAACAGCAGCATCAAAGCCAAGATGCTCAAACTGGCTGTAACGGCAGCGCGTAAAATCTCGGCAGAACTATAGGTAGAAGGTACCGTACGCTGTTTTGTCTTTTTCAAGCATGGCTTTCAGACCTTCCAGCACTTTGTTCCAGTTCTGCTCGGAATGCTCCCGCATCTGTTCTGTAGGGATATTTTCCTGCGTGATCGAGAGTTCGGTCACACCCTCACCCTTTTCTTCCAGCTCATACGTAACAATTACATAATTCTCCGGAAGATCCTCGATGCCCGACATCGAACTCCAGTACTCATATCTCAGAAGGCGGTTCGTGTCTGCAGAGAGGACCGTGCCCTTGTCCTCATATTTTTTTCCCTGCCACTCACCCGTAAAGCGGATCGGACTGCCCGGTTTCCAATCGGTATGGGTATCGGTGCCGAAAAAATATTGTTTGATCAGCTCGGGCCTGGTCAGGGCCTCCCATACTTTTTCTTTGGGTGCATCTATGATAATGGAAGCATGACCGGTGATATGATTTTTCATGGCGCTTTTCGATCGATCGCAAAATATTGATGCCAGCGCCGGATGCTTCCCGCCAGGCTTCTGCCCCAGCGTTTTACAATGTTAGTCTTTTGGGTAAAAAAATACTCATGCCCCAAAGCATGCATCCAGGCTGCTTTCACTGGCGTATTTTGCAACTATGCGCCGATCATTCCTGCTGACCGTCCATTCTGTATCCGGCCTGTTTGCCGGACTGTTCGTATTGCTGATGTCGCTTTCAGGCGCGGCCCTGGTATGGCATGAAGAACTTGATAAACTGCAATTCCCAACCGTCAGGCCATCCCCCACAGCATCCTATTGCGGCATCGATTCGTGCTGGGCTGTGCTGCATCGAAATTTTCCGCGCGCGCAGATCGGCAGCTGCATTTTGCCCGACCATGCAGCAACCCCGTACCTGTTCACAGTCTACGATCCGTCTTATTACGATGGCGGAAGGCCGATGCAGGTATTCCTTCATCCGGCAACCGCAGCCATATTGGATACAAGAGGAGGGAGTAAAGATCCAGGGAAGAATTTCATGGCCTGGCTAAGCAGTTTTCACAATTCTTTCCATGCCGGAAAGACCGGCGAATGGCTGCTCGGTTTTTTTGCGCTGGTATTTCTGTTGAGTCTGCTCACCGGATTCTTTCTGTACCGCCGGCAGATCCTGGGGGTACTATCGTTCCGGCGTGATATCTACAGCAGCCGCAACCTGCATCAGCTTGTCGGCGTGTATGCTTTGTTATTCAACCTGCTGATCGCTTTCAGCGGCTTCTGGATGCAGCGCTATGTATTCAAAAAAACATTTTATACGGCATCGGTCAATTACAGAATGGAACCGAAGCCCTCGCCTGCGTTTAATTTTTCCGTTGACAGCGCGCTGAACGCGGTGAGAAGAACTTATCCGGCTTTCACACCCGCAGTGATCTACTTCGCACAGTCGGAAAAAAGCAGGACGGCAGTATACGGCAGCAGGAATACGAATGCTTTTATCCATTCCAAAAAATACGCAGACCGCATCATGCTCGACAGCGCAGGCGGACTCGCAAAAACCGCGTTCGTTACGGAGATACCGGCGGCAGACCGCTATGATATCATCAATGCACAGCTGCATTATGGCCGGTACGGCGGATGGCCGGTGAGATTATTGTATTGTGTATTGGGATTGAGCGGTGCGGTATTGAGCATTACCGGATTCCTTTTATGGCTGCGCAAAAAGAAAGGGAAACAGTATTAGATCACATACCATTTCCCTTCTCCGTCTTTTGCATACTTGAGGCCGTTGCTCATTTCATGCACTTCTTTTTTTAAGCCTGCGTCGAAATAAAAATTCCGCTCGAAGACCCGGAGACCCCCGTTCTCACGCGTGAGATAGGTTTGCAGCGCGCCTACCGTGCCCTTCACTTCATGCAGCCATTGCTGCTCCTCATCCTGCTTAACAAAAGCGCTGCTCATGTCTCGTACCTGTTTAGCGTGAAGATGATTTCTTCGTTTTCGTGCTCTTCTTCGCAGTGGCGCGTGTAGAAGTAGTACGTGTGCCGCTCTTGCTCTTGGGAGCTGTTTTCTTGGCCGGGGTACGTTTTACTGTTGGTGTGTCTTCCTGGTCCTCTTCTTCGCTGTCTTCGTTTTTACCTGCTGCAGAATTTTCTGGTTCTGCTTCCAGGTTCACTTTCCCAACAGCCAGTTTGGTCAACGAATCATCGGCTGAATACTCCTCGTCGAGGGTAGTGTTCAACAGGCGGGCTACTTCGGTCAGTCCCAGTTGCATGGCATACGCTTTGGCGGTGCCATAGCTGCTGATCTCGTAGTGCTCCACTTTCTGTGCGGCGGCAATAATGGCGGCGTCCATTACTTCTGGCGTCATGTCTTCATCTATCAGCGAATTCGCTTCCTTGATCAGGCCTTCCATTGCCTTGCAATGCTCTTCACCCTCATCGCTGGAGAAAAGATTGGCAAAGAATCCCTTGCTTTCCTTAGTCTGCTCACCGTCGTTCAGCAGCGAACGAACCTTGTCCAGCCTGGTCTTCTGCGTGCGGGTAACTTTCAGGTGATCGCTCAGTGCAGCCTTCAGTTCCTTGTTGCGGGCGGCTTTAACCATATCGGGCAGGGCCTCGATCAGTTGGGTTTCGGCTGAATACAGATCATTCAGTTCATGCTTCAGCAGCTTTCTCAAATCATTGATCTTTTCCATAGATGTATGTTTTCGGGGCAGGGTTAAAAAATCATTCCAGAGGGAATTTGCCGCCGAAAACGGGATTTCCGAGGAAATTGTTGGATTTTTCCATAACGCCCGGCCGCTTGAAAGCAACGATCAAATACCTTATTGCCAGACTCGGATTAAGCCGGTGGCTCAACTTTATTCTCTACCGGATCTCCCGGATCACCAACCGCGGGGTTAACAAAACTTTCCGAAAAGACCATCCGGAGCTGGTCATGCCGCCCGATGCCTGGCTCTACGAAACCTACCGCCTGCATTACCGGCAATTCATCGAAGACGGACTGCTGGCCGCCACCGAGATCCGGGATTGGGCCATGCGTTATCTCCCGGCTTCGGGAAACCGGGTCCTCGACTGGGGCTGCGGCGCCGGCCGCATCATCAGGCATTTGCCGGAAATCTGGGAGGGAAATCAATATTATGGCTGCGATCCCAATAGGGAAATGATCGGGTGGGACCGGTTGAATTACCCCGGTATCGATTTTTCCCTGACCCCGCATTTTCCACCGATGGATTACGAAAATGGCCGGTTCCAGTTCGTATACGGATTTTCAGTGCTTACCCATATCGACAAGGCAGCTCAGCAGGCATGGTTGATGGAAATCCACCGCATCCTTTCCGCCGGCGGGATATATCTGGCCACCACGCACGGCGCCGCTTTTACCGGCAAACTGGCGCCACGCGAAAAAAAGCAATTGGAACAAACCGGAATGCTGACGCAATCATACCCCCGCCCCGGCCACCGCATGCTGGCTACCTACCATACCGAATCCGCATTCAGAAGATTGACCGGATCATTGTTTGAAATACTGGAATTCCACGACGGGAAAAAAAATCCGCGGAAAGCAGGGGGGCAGGACCTGTGGCTATTGAAAAAATTGGGGGCCTGAAAACAGGGGTTTTTACCCCTGGAACATTTGCCTGTATATAAGTATTTTAAAAGATGAATCCTAGATGCCGCTTTGCTATATTCCTGCTATTTCTTGGACTGAGCTTTACGACTTCAGGCCAGCAACATTCTATTGATACAAGTTTGAAAAAACATTTCGAGCCCTTCATAAATTACCCTGCTGCCAGGATTTCGGGAAAAGAAGCTATGATAGTTCTCGTAAAATTCGCGGCTGGTCGTGCCGGCGATACTGCCTGGGTTCTAAATGATTGCCCTGAGGATTTCAAATCAGCAGTCACCAGTGCACTCGACACTTTCTTTGCCCGCAACCTGTCAAGAAAGTTGCTGAAAACCTCCTTTATCCAGCCAGTTGTGTTTTTGCCTCTGGATGCCAAAGCTCAGATCGGTTCAAATATCGGCTTTGGTAAAGCCATGATCGATTATAATTCTGTCGAAGCGCTTTTTAAACCGTTCGGCAATGAAAAACTATTGATCAGGGGCCCCATATTCCGAAAAGGCATGACTGCAGAAGTGACCACGGACTACCTGCATAAAAGTAATTGAGATTGCAGATTTGAGAATAATCTCAATCTGCAATCTCAAATCTCTAATCTCCTTTATTTCTTCGCCTGCTTCTGCACATCATCCAGCTTCGCAATATAAATACTGCGGCCATGGGTGCCAAGGATCAGGTCGTTATCGCGGGGATGCAAAGCAATATCATGTACCGGCACACTGTAAGGCAGGCCTTTGTTCCACATCATGAAACTATTGCCGCCATCGATGCTCACATACAATCCGCCATCGGTTCCTACGTACAGGATGTTCTCATTGGTGAGGTCTTCTTTCACCACGTTGATGGGCTCGTTCGGAAGATCTTTCCCTAACGGGCGCCAGTTCTCGCCATAATCATCGCTCACATAGAGATAAGGCTGAAAATTATCATTACGGAACCCGTTCAGCGAAGCATATACCCTGCCCTCTTTGAAAGCGCTGGCCGTAACCCGGCTTACATACAGGCCCTTTGGTAATTTTTTATTCACCAGGTTCCAGGTATAGCCGCCGTCTTTGGTAACCTGGATATTGCCGTCATCGGTACCCACATAGATCAGGCCGAAATGCATAGGACTTTCACTCATCGTAGTAAGTGTTCCGAACGGCACATCTCCCTGTTTGGGATTGGTGGTGAGATCGGCGCTCAATGTGATGGAGCTATCGCCTTTCGCGAATGAGCGGTGGAACTTATTGCTGCCATAGTAAAATACATCCTGGTTATGACGGCTGATCAGGATCGGCGTCTGCCAGTTGTACCGCAGCGCAGTTTCACCCAGGTCGCGCGCCGGACGAACGGATTTGCGATCCCGTGTGCCAAGCGTCTGGCGGGTATACGCGCCGAACTGCGAGCCGCTGTACACGGTCTTGCTGTCGCGCCAGTCTACCTGCACCTGCATGCCATCGCCGCCATTGATGCTTTTGAAAGGGTTTTCGCCGGAATCGTACCAGTCATAATTTTCCCTGGTAGCGCTGGAACCATACCAGGTGCCGTTGTCCTGCAGTCCGCCATACACATTATAAGGACGCTGCATATCGAATGTAACCGAGTAGAACTGTCCCACTGCCGGCGTATTGGCTTTGAACCAGTGTGCGCCGTCGTCGTAGGTGATATTGCAGCCGCCGTCGTTACCGATCACGATATGACTGTCTTTTTTCGGATCGATCCAGGCTACATGGTGGTCCGCATGCACATTCTCGCCGCCGATATACTTGAAGGTCTTGCCCCCGTCGGTACTCATCTCAACATCGAATCCCGTAAGCACAATTTTATTATCGTTGACCGGGCTCAGCCAGATCTTCCCGAAATAATAACCATACGTGCTGAACATGGTCAGCGGTTTGGTATTCGTCTTTCTCCAGCTTTTGCCTGCATCCTCACTCTTGTATACCTCACAACCGATGATCGGCGTTTCGAACAGGGCGGTATTCGCATCGAACAGGAAATCCCAGATCACCGAAGGCGGAAATTTACCCGACGCTACAGCTTCCTTGATGGATGCAGCGGTATATTTTGCCGGGATGCCATTGCGGGGGTTGCTGATGAACGCCGCCAGCTTCTTGTCATCCAAAGCCAGGAACTGGTCTTTGGTAAGGTCTTTAAAATTGCGCAGCACATATCGCGTGCTATCGGTTCTGCGCAGAGCGGTATCGGGCTGGTGGAAATTGTTATCCACTACGGCATACACCGTACTCGGATTTTGCTGCGACACGGCAATGCCTATCCTTCCCACGCCCTCGCCATTGGGGAAGCCTGCGCCCTGCGGCGTAACCAGTTGCCAGGTATCGCCGCCATCCACGCTTTTATAAATGCCGCTGGTCTTGCCGCCTTCCTCAAAATTCCAGGCGCTGCGGGTGCGGTACCACATGGCTGCATAGAGTTCATTGGGATTTTTAGGATTGATATCGATATCCGCGGCGCCGGTGTTATCGTCGATGGCTAAGGTCTGTTTCCAGGTTCGTCCGCCGTCCGTGGTCTTATACACGCCGCGTTCTTTATTCGGTGAGAACAGGTGTCCGAGCGCTGCTACCCAAACCGTATTATTATCGGTGGGATGCAGCTGGATCTTTCCGATATGATGGCTTTCGGGCAGCCCCAGGTATTCCCAGGTCTTGCCGTTGTTAACAGACTTGAACATGCCGATCCCTGCATAGGAGGAACGGCTGCTGTTCACTTCACCGGTGCCTACCCAGATGGTGCGGCTTTGCCAGTTCACGGCAATATCGCCGATGGTGAGTACATCGGTAGAATCGAAAATGGGTGTAAAGCTCTGGCCGTTGTTAACGGTATACCAGACGCCGCCCGATGCATAAGCCACATAAAATTCGGTAGGATCATCGGGATTAACGTCCACATCCACTACCCTTCCGCTCATAATGCTGGGGCCTACATTGCGGAAAGCTGTGTTATTGATGGTAGAACGCTGAAGAAGGGCCCGGCGCTGGTCATTGGCTTTCATTCGTTCAGCGGCGGGTGTAGATTTTACCTGGGCCTGGAGGCAGGTAATGGCAAGCATACCCGACACCAGGATTGTTAATTTTCTCATAGCAGTTTTGAATATTAGTAATTTCGGTTTCCAATTTAGCGATTATGCGGTGTCTGCTGTCATCCCTACTCATATTATTTTCACTGGCTGCCAATGCCCAATGCAAAACCTTCCGCATAGGCAGCAGGGGCGATACCCTCGACTGCGTGGATAAAAACGGCATGAAGCAGGGTAAATGGGTGGTAAAAGTTGCCCCGCTCCGCGGTGAACCGGGGTTTGAGGAAGAGGGTGTATTTGTGAATGACCGCAAAGAAGGAACCTGGCGCCGGTTTAACCTGATGGGCGATCCGCTGGCTGTTGAAAATTACAAATGGGGCAATAAGAATGGCATAAGCCGCTATTTTACCATAACCGGTATCGAGCACGAAGAAAGCTGGCGGGCTTCAAACCCCGAAAAGGCTTTTGACACAGTAGAAGTGCAGGACCTTAAAGATCCGAACCGTTATGAGCTGGTAGTGGTAAAGAACGATGGCCGTTCCCTGCGCCATGGCATCTGGAAATATTACAATCCCAATACCGGCGCACAGATCGCCAGCGAAAAATACGTGCTCGACAAACTCCAGGAACCCGATGCCGAAAATGTGGCCAAGACCATGACCAAAGTCACCGTAGACACCACCAAAGGAAAATCTGCCGCCCTCCCCGAAAAAAGCAAGCCCAAAGAGGTACTGGAATTCGAAAAAAAGACCTCCGGCAAAAAGAAGGCGGTGAGGGACGGGCGTACTGGGGGCTGATTATCAATTCAGTCTGGAGTTAGGAGTTAGGAGTCTGGAGTAAGTCGACAATGTCCTGATGCTCCACCATAAACTGCAAACTTTACTCCAGACTCCTAACTCCTAACTCCAGACTCTCCCAGGCAACCCTCGCCCATCAATTCGCGTATTCTGCAAATAGAGTAGCTTTAACCGTTTTGCCCCGTGAGACACTACACATATCGAGCCTGATAGCAGGGTGTTGCCAGAACGACCGCAATAGCCAGCGCGACCTGTACCACTGGTTGCACGACTATGCCATGAAGATCAGCTACCGGTATGTAAGCCGGCAGGAAGAGGCCGAGGAACTGACCAGCGAATCCTTTGTCAAGCTTTTCAAGAACATTGGCCAGTTCGATGGCAGCCGGGGCGGAGAAACGGAGGCTTTGCTGAAAGGTTGGTTTAAACGCATTGTAGTGAACACCTGTATCGATCATTTGCGGCGTACACATCTCAAGCTGGTGAGCCAGGAGATCAGCGAGGAAAGCGAAACATTCGCGGATCTGCAGGAGACAGGGATCGACAAACTCACATACAATGAGATCATGGAAGCCGTGCGCCGGCTCACTCCGGTGTACCGCACGGTATTCAACCTGTTCGTGATCGAAGGGTTTACGCATGAAGAGATCTCTTCCCAGCTGAACATCAGCGTGGGCGCTTCCAAATCCAATCTGTCCAAAGCCCGTCACAACCTGAGAAAAATGATTACAAAACAAACCGAGTATAAAGTGAACTATGCATAGCCTTGGCGACGATAATGAACTTGACCGCCTGAGCCGGGACGCTGCTGAAATGTACAGCAGTCCCGCTTCGCCCAACTGGCGGAAAATGTCTGCGGAGCTCGATAAAGCGTTGCCGGTGGACAGAAGGCGCCGGTTTGCCTTGCTATGGTGGCTGGTTCCCGCGGTATTGCTTGCAGGCGGCGGTTACCTGCTTACAAGATCCGGTAGCGATCGCCCAACAACTGCTGTTCCTGCGGTTGCAGCGCCTGTAACTGCGTCTCCGCAAAAGCCGGCAACAGTGCAGCCAACTCCAACCGAAGAAGCAAAAACAATAACACCTGAAAATCCCGCATCAACAACGCCGGCAGCGGTAGCTGAAGAGCCTCGCGGTTCTCAACCCAGCGCTGCAAAAAAAGAAATGGCGCGCACTCATCCTGGATCAATTGGGCAGGATAGAGCAAAAACAAATGACAGGGCGCCGATCGCTGAAAACGCACCGGCGGTACAGCCATCCGTTGCGTCAGGCCCTGCAAAAAATGCAGCAAGCGGCAAACAGCCAACCAATACAGCCGCAGACAGCAGGCAGAACCCAGGTACAACGCAGGAGTCTGCCAATGTTCAGATCCCCCCGGTAAAGACAGAAAATACCAATAAAGTACAGGAGCCGGCGACCACCAGGGCAGAGACCCAGCCGCCTGCGGAAACGCAGCCGATGCGCAGGCAGGAGAAACCTGCGATGGCGCCGTTTGGCCGGGGTTTCAGCCTTGCATTCATTGCGGGCGCCGACAAAAGCACCGTGAAATTCACTTATGGGAACGATCCGGGCTACAACCTGGGTATCCTCGCCGGTTATTACCTGAAT
>JAFBAN010000095.1 GCA_019247775.1 Chitinophagaceae bacterium
CCATTGCTTCCGATGGATGGGAACCCATGGGATACTGGCTCAGGAAACTGACAGGCCAGGATCCCTTCACCCTATTCGCACCCACAATGACCGAGCGGCTCACAGTGGATGAAGAACATCCTGCTTACAGGTATGCAGTAGACAACCATTTGCTCTCGTCGGTTTCGGTGATGAAGAATAATGCAACAGGCGGCTATTATGGAACGGAGTCGTTTGATGCCTACGTATTTTTCCCGCCCGTTTCAATCATCCATGGAAGGCCGGACTGGTTGTTCAATACTATGCATCGAAAACCGGTTGAGATCCCGGTATTGCTGTTGCAAAACTCCGACTCCGCCGTACTGATACAGGCATTTGCGGCCGGCGAACCGCCGACGGCAATTCCTGTTGACCAGATCGTAATCACCAAACAGGATATGCAGACCAGGCTTGCTTTGCCCGCCGGAAGAAAGTATTGGATCCGGGCGGTGTATGCGGGTGCATCTGCATCTAAGCCTATCGGGATCGTTGTCGATTGAATGCTACGCTAAGATTATCAGATAGAAAATAGATAGTGCAGCGACAAGAAGGGCCCGGGCAGCAAGCGCAGACTCCCCAGCCATGCGGTGATCATTAAGCGGCAGGTTGACCCATAAACATACCCCATTCGTTTATTTTATCCTCAGATTTTTGTAACCTTACACATGGTTTTGCAGACCCCCCTACTCACTTGACCAGCCACCTGTTTGGATTTGCGGAGAATTTACCTGGATACCTTCTAGTTATTAAATTCATGTCATGCGCAAATGGTTCTCATTATTGCTGCTGTTGGCGGCTTCCGGAACGAACGCACAGGATAAACTTGTGCAGGATATCAAGGGCCTTCCCACAGAAGAAGTATACGATATATTCTGCGACAGCAAGGGATTTATCTGGGTTGGGCATTCACTTGGCCTTAGCCGCTACGACGGCCGCACATTCCGACATTTCAATTCCACGGAGCAAACCGGCTTAGGAGTATCACGGCTGTGTGAGGATTGGCAGGGCCGTATCTGGTGCCATAATTTCAATGGCCAGATCTTTTACGTAGAACAGGAACAGATGCATTTGCTTAAAGACTACGACCCTTCCCTAGAGGCGAATTTTCCCGATATCACCGTTCTCGACTCTGAGTTCATCGCCACTTCAGCGCGCGGCCTTTTCGTGTGCAATACTTACACCATGAAAGGCCGCTTTCTTTACACACCTGGGGCAAGAACGGGTACCCAAACCCTATGCCCGGTACGCGGCAGCCTGATCATCTATGACAACCGGTCCGCATTGGCATTCCGTTACCAGCCCGGCAGCGGCCTGCAACCGCTGGTAGTAAACGATAGCCTTCTGGGGATGCACCGACCCAACAAAGCTTTGATCTTTTCAACTTCCGACAAAAACGGATATATCTACGGCTATGACAATGAAAAAAGCATGGTATTTAAAATGCAGGTCGTAAACGACACGCTTACAACGCTACAAAGCTCGAAAGCGCCAGGTGTTATCAATACAATTGTTAATTGCCGGGATACTATCTGGGTAAATACGAAACAGCGCAGTTATGTATTGGGCACCCAAGCCCGCGATACGATCTCCGGTGGGAATCTTACCGACCTGGTAGTGGACAAAGCGGGCAACCGTTGGATCAGCAGCCTGCAAACAGGCTTACAACTGCAACCGCAATACCGGGGATGGCAACGAAAACTTATATCCTTTATCGGTCCCGATGATTTTATCCGCTGTATGGTCAATTGGCAGGGGCATCTTTTATACGGAACACAGAGCGGCAAGATCATACTGGTAACGAATGGACGCCCTGCCCGTACACTGCAGCTACCGGCGCGCGCGGGCTCGGTCGAGAATTTTTTCATTCTTCCAAACAAGCAGGTGGTTGTGGCCCCTTCATTAGGATTGTACCTGGCAGATCTGGAAGACAACCGGCTATACCCGCTGTCGGAGATTGCAACGGCCAAAACATTGGCCATTACCGATACAACGATATTGATCGGATACGCACAAACGCTTGCCAAGATATCATTGTACCCTGAGCTGAAAAACAAACTGCTTCATACCGATGCAAGGAAGGGATTTGATCAACTCTTCAGGAATGCCGTAAAACTGGAAGAAAAATACCTGGTTGATACGCGCTGTTTCTACATAGACTATAATAAACGCAGCCGGGAAACCTTTGCGCTGGTCAAGACCGGGTTGCTGCATATTATGAATGACCGTATTGTGCCCATTCTTTTTGAAAACAAACCAATACGTTCCGTTTCGCTTATCCAGTCAGACAGCGGCACACTTTTCATAGGCACATTGAGCGCCGGCCTTTTGGTAAAGGAAGGCGATCTGTTCCGTCACATCACAACAGAAGAAGGCCTTTCTTCCAATACCATCCTTAAGATGAAATTGTTCGGCACCCGCCTGGTACTTATAGAACCGGGTTATGTGCAGATCTGGGATGCAGTCACCAGAGATTTTACCGCAACGATAACACTGCCTAAGGACAAAAGCGGGACCGTATATGATTTTCTGGTCGACAATGGCAGGGTATACGTAAACCTGACCAATTCCATGTACGAACTGGACCTCGATGACCTATCGCATACGCCGCCGGTACAGGCCTATATTATGTCTGCCGTTTCCACCAGATCAAATACCAATATCGAAAATGGCGCAGAACTTGACTACAATGATAACAGTATACAAATACAGCTCGCATCACCCGGTTATATCAATTCCGAAGCCACTTATTTCCAGTACAGTCTGCTGGGTGCCGGCGACCAGACAACTTACAGGCTTTTGCCGCCGTATACACTGTCATTTGTTTCTTTAAAACCGGGCAGATACCGGTTAACGGCGCAGGCGGTGAATTTTCAGGGACAGGGTTCAGATAAAAAAATATTTGAGTTTACTATCAACAAGCCGCTATGGCAGCGCAGTTGGTTTTATGTGCTCACTGCAGCTCTGGCCGCATGGCTTTTATACCTCCTGTTCCAAATAAGGCACAGGAGCATCAAACGGAGGAATGACCTGATGATCGAGAAGCTCACATTGCAGTCAGAGCTAAGGAAAAGCCTGCTCAAAACTATTGTAACGCAGATGAACCCGCATTTCATTTTCAATGCGATGAATACGATACAGGGCTATGTATATCAGGGCGAAAAGCAGAACGTCAGCAATTATATGGGCAAGTTCAGCGAACTGATACGTAAAATACTGGATACGAGCAATGCCGATTTTGTTTCACTGGAAGAAGAAATAACCATTATCCGGCTGTACCTGGATCTTGAAAAAGCACGATTTGAGGACAATTTCAATGCCAGCGTTACGGTAGATGAAGAGGTGGATACAGAAACCCTTAGCGTACCTCCGATGTTCATTCAGCCGTATGTGGAGAACGCCATTAAACATGGACTGTTCCATAAAAAGACAAACCGGCGCCTCCTTGTAACGGTCTGCTTTGACGGCGATACCAAAGAATACCTGCGCATTACCGTTGACGATAATGGCATCGGCAGGACTAAGAGCATGGAAATAAACAGCCAGACGGATAAGAAACATAAAAGTTTTGCGACATCGGCTCTGGAGAACAGAGTTAACCTTATCAATCAGACCATCCTCAAAAAGATCAGCATCGTTACGGTAGATAAACCCGACCACACCGGTACCACTGTTATTATCCGGTTACCGGTCTTAAATGAAAAATTATATGATCAGGACACTTATCATTGAAGATGAACCAAAGGCGGCAAGGCTGCTCCGAGACATGCTTTCTGAAATCGACAGCAATATTGAAGTATTGGAAATATGCGTTGATCTCCCGACAGCCGTCAGGAGTATCAAACTGCACAATCCCGATCTCGTTTTCCTCGATGTGGAACTGCCTGTATACAGCGGCCTGCAGCTGCTTGACTTTCTGACTCCTGATGAGATCCATTTCAGGATCATTTTTACCACCGCCTCAAATCAGCATGCTATGCGGGCATTTGATATGAGTGCAGTGGACTATGTACTCAAACCTATCCAGTTCGATAAGCTGAAAATAGCCGTACAGAAATTCACAGACAACCAATCAGTCAAAACAGCTGCGTCCTACGCTGTATTGCGTGAGAACATGCTACCAGAAAGCGTTAAAAAGATCGTTGTACCGGTGCTGAACGGTTACGAGATACTAAAGCTGGACCATATCATCTATATCAAAGCCGAAGGAAGTTATGCGCGCATCATAACCAACGAGACTGCACCTCTGCTTGTAAGCCATAACCTGAAATATTTTGAAGAATTGCTGAAAGGCCAGCCACATTTCATTCGCATTCATCGCAGTTTCATTGCTAATGTTTCGTATGCAAGGAAAATAAACCGCAACGAGGGCCCCCTGCTGCTTTTAGAAAATAATGAAGAGCTTCCTGTCAGCCCGGAACGGCTGGACGTGTTACTATCCTTCTTCCAGGTCCGGAGAAAAGCATCAGGCGACAGACACTGATCTGCATGCACAAACCCTGGGACCCTGCATACAAATCCAGACATGGGTTTTACAAACTCGTACATTTCCCTTCCATTTCCTGTTTCTATTTTACCTGTGCAAATGAAAACCGGCGCACAATGCATCTCGCCGGTGTGACTGAGACCGGAAATTCAATTCCTGATAGCGAACACTTGAGAGCAATAGTGCTAATGTCCGGCGTTAAGGTCGTGTATGGAAGTGTCCGGAAAAAACAACTCCTGAATTTTCGTAAAAAAAACAGAGACATTTCTTCAGTGAATAAATAAACCAGCTACCGTTATGAAAAAGTTACCATTTATATTGCTTTTACTCATTGGCCAAACCTCCCTGTATGCGCAGGATATCAGGGTATACCATGGCAGGAAATCTGAGTCGTTTTTTTTAAAGCCCCACGACCCGATAGTTGCCAGGCCGCGTCAGAGCGTTGAAATAATAAGAAAGAAGGATGGATTTGTTACTATCGCCGTCATTAATCCAAATCCCTTTTTCTATTCCTACGAGATCAAAACGGAGGATGTTGAGATCAAAGACGACTATGCTGATCAGTTTTCGGCGCTTGTGAAAATGATAATGTCAGCGCCGGAGGTTACAGAAGCTTTGAGCACAGGCAGGGCTGCACCTAGAAAAGCGGTAGCTACCGATTTCGACCTTTATTGGTCTGCACTTACCAAACTTTCCGGTCAGATCAACGCGGTAAAGGACCAGATCCAAAAGTCCGATGCGCCGGAATCCGTAAAAGATGCTTTTGACGGATCGACACGTCATGGATTCAGAGCCGCGGCGAAAAAGGTTGACGATCAGCCACGTCGTAAGGGTGATTTCAATAGCCCAACACTTGAAAAGGACCTGAACGATATGCTGGATGCCGCGATCGCTACCCGGGCATTCGATACTTCTTTCTGCCTCACTAAAGGCCTCGATCCTGTCCTCTGCGACAGGTATCTTGAGGCTTTCCGGTATATGAATGCCAGCCTTGCATCAACAGTTATACA
>JAFBAN010000065.1 GCA_019247775.1 Chitinophagaceae bacterium
TGTAGTTCCTGTATAGGCTGTGGACTGCGCGGCATTATTCACAAAAATAAAATTGCCCTGGGCATAGAGCCCCGTCCGGGATTGGAAACCGATCGACGGAAAAAGTCCGCTGCTTTTAAGGCTGTCCGTGCGGCCGAAGTAGTGCAGGGCAGACTGGTAATTGACCGATGCAGAGAATTCGTCTTTCTGTGCAGTTTTTTTGTCATTGCCGTCCTGTGCAGACAGGAACAGGGGAATGGAAATGCCTGTTACGAGCAAGAACCTGCAGATAGCTTTTTTCATATCCATGAGTTTATATTTTTGGAACGCACAGTCCGCGTTGCCGGGGACCGTGCGTATCCAGAATATAGTTGAACCGGATTATTGTTTGCCGGCCTTTACAGCGCCCTCGGCTTTTACATCGGCTTCCGCTTTTGCTGAAGGAGTTGCGCTTTTAACTTTGGAATTGGCTTTGGCAGCCTCTTTTACAGCCGCGCCTTTTGTTTTTGCTGCTTTTGCTTTGGCAGTCTCGGCAACTGAGCTGGCGTTTTCATTTGCTTCATTTTTGGCATTGTGTACATCTGCCTTCTCGTGCACATTTACATCGGCCTCAGTAGAAGAAGAAGCTTTTACTGCCTTTTCATCTGATGAGCTGCCCGCATTAGTTTTGGCGTCGGTCTTAACTGAGGCATCTGCATCCGCATTTACTTTAACGCTGTTGGCTGTTTTCTGACTTGCCTGCAGGGTGGCATTGGTGGTGCTCTTCACCGCATTGGTAGTTGCTTTAACCGCATTGGTGGTTGCACTGGTTACCTTGTTGGTCGCGTTTACTGCGGCGTTGGTAGCTTTTGTGGCATTGAGCGTAGCATTGGTTGATGCGCTGGTAGCGGATCTTACACCGAGTACCTGGGCCTGACTGGCATTGAAGAACAGGATAGCGGCTGCTGCTACAGCAGATCTGATAAGCATTTTCATAAAATAGATGTTAGGGGTTAACAATGGATTTTCGTCCGCAATGGTCCAAACACTATGCCAGTGTGCAGAAAAGGTTTAAGACCACAGGATCAAAAAAATGTTAAAGAAATTTTTCGGCAGGTTAGGCAGCGCAGGAGTTTCAACAAGTATCGCTGCGCTCTGCCATTCTTAACCGGTATTCTCCTCTTATCACAGATACATATTTGTGTGATTGTTACCCGTTGTAAGCGCAGGGATATTTGCGCTCTAAACAAAAAACATGAACCTGAAACACCCACTCAAATTAGTAACGGTACTTCTGCTCTCTGCACTTACTGCCTGCGAAAAGAAAGCAGACACTCCGGTAAATACGCCTGTATCCCGGCTCAGTAAGATCGAATACGATAACAATTATGCTGAAGTGAATTATAACGCCGATGGCAGCATCGCTTCCATAACCGATAAGCTGAGCAATGGAATGCCCAACATCGCTTATACCTTCCAATACTCAAATGGCAACCTGTCAGAGATCGGCTTTGGTGGGAAATGGAAATACACGTATACGGACGGGAAGATCACCAAAGTGGAAACCGCCAATGAAACGGGTGTCGTTAAATACCAGGCAGACCTTGCATACACCGGAAACAAACTGACAGAAAAACTGGAATCCTTTGTCAGCCTTGTCGGACTGAAGCCTTATATGCGCACTGTGTTTACTTACTCCGCTCAGGGCAATCTGGCAAAAAAGGAATTGTTCCAGTATATTAACCAGGAGTGGAAAAAATCGGAAGAACTTCAATATCCCGAATACGATAACCATCCCAACACAAGCGAACACCTGGAAAGAACCCCCTATTTGCCCCTCGGACTGTACTCTGTGAACAACCCTTTAAAACAGGTTTACCTGGATGAGAACGGCGCTGTGCTCGGTAATACGGTGTTCAACTATACCTACGATAATCTGGGCCGGCCGCTTACCCGAACCTCTGTTGAAAAATTCATTGGCTTTCCCGAAACAGTAGAGACGATCAAACTTTACTACTGATCTCTGCGTCTCCGCGTCTCTGCGGTATAATTTTTATCGCAGAGGCGCGGAGTTTATTTTATGATCATGAGTTTTGCGTAATTGAGCATGATCTTTTTCTCGCCGTTAAGATCGAAATTGATCGTCGCTACGGGATTATGTGCCGAGCCTTCGATCGATACGATATTGCCGAACCCGAATTTCTGGTGCTCTACCTGCTGACCGGCCTGCAGCTCTTCGGTATTGCTGGCAACAAAATTGGCGCTGGGGGTATGCTCCACCACTTTGGCAGAAGGCGGAGTTACGGGCAGGTATTCGGGTTTTTTATTTCTGTTGTCGGGCCTTGGCGGCGCGCCATACCTTCTTTCTGCCTGCGCAGTATCGCCATAGCCGAAGCCGCGGTTCATACGCTCGAATGCGCCGCCCAGGTTGCCGCTGTTATTACGGGCGCCGCCGCCGGCAAAACTTTTATCGATATAGGCTTCCGGCATTTCTTCAATGAATCGGCTCGGCTCATTCTGCACCAGTTGCCCAAAACGGTAACGGGCATTGGCATAGCTCAGCCAGAGTCTTTGCTTGGCGCGGGTAACGGCCACATAGAAAAGCCGCCGCTCTTCTTCCAGCTCTTCACGGGTGTTAATGCTCATGGCATTCGGGAACAGCGTTTCCTCGAGCCCGCCCACGAATACGCAGGAAAATTCGAGACCCTTGGCTGCATGGATGGTCATCAGCTTTACGGCATCTGCATTTTCTTTTTCTTCATCCGCATCGGTAAGCAAAGTGATCTGTTGCAGGTAACTGCCGAGTGATTTATCGCCCAGTTCGCCGTCTTCATTGGACGGGCTTTCTGTCCACTCCTTGATAGAGTTGAGCAGCTCCTGGATATTTTCATAACGTGCAAGTCCTTCGGTAGTCTTGTCGCTGAACAGTTCTTTTACGAGGTTGGTATGCTTGCCTACCTGTATCGCCACATCATAAGCATTCTTATCGGTAAGCATGCTCTGGAAATAGCGGATCATCGTGACAAAATTCTGCAGCAGTTCCAGGGTTCCGGCCTTGAATCCGAACTCCGCCGCGCGTCCCATTATATCATACATAGACAGGTTGCGCTCATTCGCAAAAATTGCCAGCTTTTCTATCGTGGTCTTGCCGATGCCGCGCGCAGGGTAGTTGATGATGCGCTTGAGTGCTTCGTCATCCTTTGTATTCACGATCACCCTCAGGTAGGCCAGCAGGTCCTTGATCTCTTTGCGCTGATAGAAACTGATACCGCCATAAATGCGATACACAATTCCCATCCGCCGCAGGCTTTCTTCAAAAGACCGGCTCTGGGCATTGGTGCGGTACAGGATGGCGAAGTCGCGATTATAATAATGATTGCGCAGCTTCTGTTCCTGGATGGTATCGGCCACGAATTTCCCTTCGTCATTATCGGTCATGGTACGCACCAGGCTGATCTTCTCGCCCACGGCGTTCTCGGTCCAGAGGTTTTTCTGGATCTGACCTTTGTTATTCCCGATCACTTCATTGGCAACGTTGAGGATATTCTGACTGCTGCGGTAATTCTGTTCCAGCTTCACCACCTTCACATCCTCGTAGTCTTTCTGGAACTGCAGTATGTTCTCGATAGTGGCGCCGCGGAAACTATAAATGCTTTGCGCATCATCGCCCACCACGCAGATATTCTCATGCACTGCAGCCAGCAGTTTGGTGATCTGGTACTGCACGGGGTTGGTATCCTGGTACTCGTCGATCAGGATATATTTGAACTTATGCTGGTATTTATGCAAAGCCTCCGGAAAATCTTTCAGCAGCTCATACATCTTCAGCAGCAGGTCATCGAAATCCATTGCGCCATTCTTGAAACATCTGGCCGCATACGCCGCATAGATCTGCGCGATGGCCGGGCGGTTGGAGCGACTGTCTTCCTGCTGGATAAAACTGTCCGCAGCATATTCTGCCGGACCAACCAGGGCATTCTTTGCCGAGGAAATACGGTTATGAACTACGCTGGGCTTATAATGTTTATCGTCAAGGTTCAGCTCGTTAACGACACTCTTGATCACTGAGCGGCTGTCATCCGTGTCATAGATCGTAAAATTGTTGGGATAGCCGATGCGATGCGCTTCGGCGCGCAGTACGCGGGCGAACACGCTATGGAAAGTTCCGATGTATAAGTTGCGGGCCTCGGTGTTGTGCAGTATCCGCTCCACCCGTTCTTTCATTTCCGCAGCCGCCTTATTGGTGAAGGTAAGGGCGAGTATATTGAATGAGTCTACCCCGTTGGCCATCAGGTGGGCAATGCGCGTAGTGAGTACCTTGGTCTTGCCGCTGCCCGCGCCGGCAATGATCATCAGTGGTCCGTTAATATGGGTCGCCGCTTCGAGCTGTGGCTCGTTCAATCCCTTCAGATAGTCTTGCATCCCGCGAAGATAAATAGCCGCCCCGGTAAAAATTGCTTTGTGAATATTATTAGGGAGCTGTTGGCTATTAGCTGGGAGAAAAAAAGCTAACAGCTGGTTTCAGGGCTTGTCCAGGAATGCAATCACTGTCCTGATCAGCGAAGCTCGTTTATTGGTAAAGGGATGATCCGTATCCCATACCTGGTAAGAAAAATAGGCACGATTGGCCTGTTGTATCGTTCTGGCAAGCGCCGCGTTTTCATGGTGTTCGTCCAGCATGATCAGTTGTTTGCCGGATAAGCCCCGCGCCGTATTGACCAGGTTATGATAACCGGGATCTGCCAGCACCGGTGCAAACAGATCTTTGCCCGACCGTTTATTGAGAACAAAATATCCATCGGCTTCTTTTTCAAGCTCGTTCAGTTTTCCATTTTTCGATTTGTTGCTGGCATCGGCATACAGGTTCCAGGCAGAGAGCGCAAAGCCCTTTTTGATACCGGGGTTTTCAGCCAGGGCTTTCAGGCACACAAAGCCGCCCATACTATGCCCGAACAAAGCGATATTGTTCATATCGATCTGAAGCCTTGCGGCGTTCTGCCCACACCATGTGATCAGGTTCCTGACATCTTCCACGCAATGGCGGAAAGAAAATTCGCCCTGGCTGCCCCAGCTGCCGCGATAATTGAAATAGATCACGTTCCAGCCATGCGCCCTCACCGCCTGTGCCAGATCCAGATTGCGTTCATTGCCGGGATAACCGTGCAGCAGCAATAAAGTAGGATGCGGTTTAGACCCATTGGCCTTGTACATAAAACCCTGCAACAGGCTGCCGGCAGAATTGATCTGCAATTCGACCATACCGGCAGGGGAATCTTTTGTCCAGACCAGGTCAGACTGAGCAGACAACCGAATGGAGGAAACGATAAGGGCGAGGATAAGCAGTTTTTTCATAAAACAGATTGAACGGTAAAATAGGGATTTGAGATGGAAGATTTATCGGCCAGATCGAAATCCATTTTCAAATCAAAATTATTCAGCCTCACATCTTCGATCCCGGATCCAAAATCAGGTAATAAACCCTTTAAAAAAGCAGTAATAAACCCTGCAAAAAAGGGATTCAAAAACTATTTGATCTGGCATTAAAAAAAACGCTCATGCCAAACAAAATACATAAGGAGATTTTAACAAATTATTTATTGACTGTCAACTAGTTAGATAAGCGTTTTCGAATATTTTAACATTAAAGAATAAGGGCGATGTTAAAGCTGATTTCCGTAACATCTCATTAACCCCCAATCTGGGGTAATCGATCTACATTTGTGTCTCGGAATTGATGATCAAACTGCTGCTTTTAGTAACACTTAGTAACACAAAAAAAACAACATCACGATGCAACAATTCAAGCAAAAACTGAGGAACTTTCAAAAGGCGATCTTAATGGGAATGCTGGTATGTATGAGCTTTTCATTTGCACGCCCCGATGCTGCACATGATCTGAAAAAGAATATTGTGGCTGCCGCTACCACCGTAGTAAGCGCCAAATCGGCTATAGAAGAAAAAATGGGTCTGTACGATAGTCTGGAACTGGAATCAAAAGGTCTGTCGCGCCAGGCTTTTGAATATGCCCTTGAAGGTTACAATAAGCTGCTGAACAGCGGTAAACTGGCTAAGGATAACCTGCTTTCCATCCTCGATTTTTCTTTGCCTTCCAGCAAGAAAAGATTGTTCATCGTTGACCTCGCTACCGGACAACTGGTATTTAATACCTATGCCGCTCACGGACGTGGTTCAGGCGAAACCATGGCTACCAAGTTCTCTAATGAACCTAACAGTTACCAGAGCAGTCTTGGTTTCTATGTAACCGGCGAAACCTACAACGGTAAGCATGGTGAATCCCTTCGCCTGAATGGTGAGGAAGAAGGTTTCAACGACAATGCACTCGCAAGAGGTGTGGTAATGCACAGCGCCGCTTATGTAGATGAGAGTGTTGTTGCGTCACAAGGTCGTATCGGTCGCAGTCAGGGTTGCCCGGCTATACCCGAGAGTGTGACCAAAGAAATTATCACCAAGATCAAGAACGGCAGCTGCCTGTTCCTGTACAGCCCGGATAAGAACTACACTTCTCATTCAAAACTCCTGAACGAGAATAGTTAAGACAGCGAATACCACTTACATAAAAACGGCCCGGTAGCACCGGGTCGTTTTTTATTTTACCTATCGATCTATAAACTAGTTGAACATTTTATTGGCCACAGCCGAATCATTGCCATATACATCCTGGCGGAAATTCAGTTTATTGGTCTCATCCACCCAGGCCGTATAGTAGGTAATGATCACCGGCACGGGATGTTTCAGCTTCACCGTTTTTTCATTTCCGCTGTTCATCGCCTCATCGATTTTTTCAGGGGTCCAGTCGGGCGAATCCTTAAGCAGGTAGTTCGCCATCCAGGTAGGATCTCCGAGACGGATACAGCCATGGCTATACGCGCGGTTGTCTTTTTCGAACAGGTCCTTGGCCGGCGTATCGTGGAAATAAATGTTGAAGCTGTTGGGGAAGAGGAATTTCACTTTGCCAAGCGAGTTCTGGGGGCCAGGGCGCTGACGGATGCCGCCATCCGGCGTTCTTTCCATATCCTTTTCTGCAAGATAATTGCTGTTTCTGGCAAGCGCAGGCATGATCTCATTCTTCACGATGCTTGGCGGCACATTCCAATAGGGGCTGAATACCACATACTCCAGATCGTCGGAGAACATCACCGTTGTATGCCCTTCTTTTCCCACTACTACAGGCATATGCTCCACATGGTTATTGCCCTCTGTTACATGCAGTGTGAACTCCGGGATATTCACCATGATCAGCTTGCCTTCCTTATGCGTGGGCATCCACCGCATGCGCTCCATGTTCACGAGCAACTGTTTTACCCTGTCGGTGGCAGATACGTTCAGGCTCTTGATCAGTGCCGGCGTTATTTTACCATCGGGGGTAATGCCATGCGTGGCCTGGTAGTCCTTGATGGCCTGTTCCAGTTCGGCGGTAAACACCGTAGTGGTATCTGCAGCCGCCAGTTCTCCGCTCGCATGCAGCCTGTTCTTGAAATGAATTATTTCGGGGAAATTTTTACCCACGGTGTATTTTGATTTCGACTTCGACGCAGGTATCGTATCCCAGTTGCCGTTCTTGGCTATGGGCAGATAGGTTTTCAATTGTTCGCGCAATTGTGCATAGAAGGGATTAATAGCTGCATATTTTTCGGCATCCTCACTTTTCCTGGACAGAAGCGAATCGGCGAGTTGGAACGCGGGCAGTTTTTTGATCGGCACAAAGGTTTCCAGATCGTGCGGGTTAATACCGTTCCCCTTGTAGGCATCCAGGATGAATTGTACGAACCGGCGTGTGAGCTGCAGTTCCAGGTTCATAATGGATGCATCTCCCTCGCTTACCGAGGTTTCATGCAACAGCAGGTTGTCAAGCCGCTGATCCATCTGCTTGTTTACGCTATCGGTTGCGTATTTGTATAAACTGCGAAAACCGAGTGCCGGCTCATTCAGTCCTTTTGAATCGAACCAGGCGTATTCGAAGTTGCGGGTATTATAGAAGTCCCGCATATTACTGGCAACGGTATCATCTATCTTATTACTGACCACGAATTTCTCAAACGTGGCGCTGTCGAGGAACAGGTCGTTATAGGCATTGGCTTTGGTGACCGAATAGTCCCGCGGTACCGTTGCATCTTCCGCCACTTCCGCATTGCCTGTTTTATGCCAGATCCGCCTGGACATCTTACTCTTACAACTTCCACAAATCACCAGCGAAAAGATCGCCAGGTACACTATTTTCTTTACCATGTTCAGCAAAATACAAAAGCTGTGCCTGTATACCGGGGCAGTAATCATACTATCTTTAAGGGGTGCAGCATATAGAGTTCATCCATACCAGTCATTTCATCGACAACTATCACCGGGCAAAGGCGCCGGCGCACCTGTCGCTGTTCATCGAGTTTTTCTGGGAAACGGACTTTGATGGCATCTGGGCCGGGTACCCGGAGGGGTTTTCCGATATCCTGTTCCCCAACATAGGCTATACTTACCTGCTTAACCTGGGTACGCCTTTCATCATGCAGGTGGGCGATAAGAAGTTCCCGATGAAGACGGATGGGTTTCTGCCCAGGCAGAAAGCGCTGGAATGTTACCACAAGCCGGGTAACCAGCTGTTCGGCATCAAGTTCAGGACTTCGCCGATCATGTTCGAGAAAAAAGTGAATTTTGCGGAGTACAGGGACTCGATATTTCCCCTCAGCTATCTTGCCGATGCCGGCGTGCTGCGGGATGCAAAGGCTGCCGGCAGTTTCGAAGAACGTGTAGAAATCCTGTCACGATATTTTTATAGCCTGATCAAACAATACGAGGGCTCCCTGCAGCCCATCCGCATCGTTACAGAGATCCTGGCCGATTGCAACCGCGACAACTCCTTTTCCCGCCCGGTAGAAGAACTGGCCGCACAGTACGATATCTCAACCCGTACCCTGCAACGGTATTTCGAGATCAATACCAGCATTAGCACCAAGCAGGCCCTGCAGATCATGCGCATCCGAAAAGCCACGGAGCATCTCGTGAATGCGCCCGCCAGCTTTCATTTCTCCCAATATGGCTACTACGACCATAGCCATTTTTACAAACACCTGAAGCAGTTCCTCCAGAAAAAGACCCTCGAAAAAATGGAGCCGCACCTGGAGCTTTTGAAAAAACTGCATGCAACCGAAAAACGCGAAACGCGAAACGGCTAACGAATTCTCGTTTCACGTTTCGCGTTTGCGTTTTCCGTTCCTTGTTCCTTGCTCGTCGGTTCCTTGTTCTAATTCCCTGCCCGCTGCCGCTCTTCTTCCGAACCCGTAGTTCTTCTTCTTGCGGCCTGCACAGTATTCTTTCCGAAGCGATAGGTAAATACCAGGTTGGCTACGCGGGTCTCGCGGTAAGCATGCCATTTCTCCACGTAGTTGGTATAAGTGATCACTGCTTTGGGCAGATTGGTCCAGAAGATATCTGTGACATTAAAACGAATAGTGCCTTTGTTTTTCAGCACCGATTTCTGCACACCGGCAGCAATGCCCCATTGCGGATCGAGTACCATGAAGCCATACTGGCCGCCGGTGGTCAGGTTGCCGTTCAGCTCCAGCACCCAGCCCTTATCGAGCGTAAACGTATTGTTCAGGCGGTAATCGAATGCGGGCTTGCCGTTGTTGAGCGTAGTGCCACCGAGCTGCCCGTTGAATTTATTATAGTAGATATTGGCATTGTGGATCATGTTCCAATGCTTATTCACGCGCAGGGGCGCCGACATGGTGAGACCATAATAATCCGATGATTTCAGGTTGATCGGGATCTGCACGGTAACATTATCTGCCGAAGGAATATTCGGGAACACATCTTTGAACCTGGCGATCGCGATGTTCTGGCTATTGGTGGTATGACTGTAACCCAGTGTGAAATTGATGCTTTTCACCGTATAGTTCAGTTCATACGACCAGGTGAACTGCGGCAGCAGGCCCGGACTTCCCGTAGAATAGGTGGTTACATCGATCAGGAACAGGAATGGGTTCAGCTGTGAATAACCCGGCCTGTCTATGCGGCGGCTGACAGATACGCCAAGGGTCTGGTCTTCCTTGATCTTGTAGTTAAAGAAAGCGCTGGGGAACAGTTGGAAATAACTGCTGTCAAAAAAAGTATTCCCTTTCACCTGGTGCGTTTTCACATGAGTGTGCTCCCCGCGCAATCCCAACTGGAGGTTGAACTTCTTGAATTCCTTACTGAAATTCAGGTAACCGGCATTATTGGTTTCTTCATAGAAAAAGCGGTTCGTTTTGTTTACATCGTCTACCGGGGTTCCGCTGCTCATATCGAAGAATTTGGCATCGTTATCCGAAGACACATAACTCGTTTTAAAACCTGTTTCGAACTTTGCGCCGTTCTTCAGCGGATTTACATAATCCACTTTACCTGTTTTCAATTTCAGGTTCCCGGTCTGATCGCCGTTGAGGATATACGAAGGTTGCTGGCTGCTGCCATTCAATTTGTAATATTGGGTGGAGGTCGTCGATACCGAGCCAGAGTGATATTCTCCATAGTCCAGGTCGGCAGTAAGTTCCTGGCCGGGCGCGGCGAACGAATGCTTGAAATTAAGGTTCACCACGAGGTTGTTATTGTCTCCATCATTCGTCGCCTGTGTCTGGAAAGTGGAGGCAGATTGGTGCTGGGCATCTATAACCGTAGAATTGTTGAGCGTGCGCGGCGCAAAGTCGCTGATATTTTTAGTGAGCACGAAGCCTATAATATTTTTCTTGTCGGGAAAAAAATCTGCCCCGGCGCGGATCGCATGAAAATTGGAAGGGATCTTGGTGTAATTGTCTTTCAGATCGCCGCCCACATATGCCCCGTTGGTGTAGAAGTTCCGGTCCAGGATAAGGTGATTCAGGCCCATACGGTACGAATAGTTATAATTACCGAACAGGTTCAGTTTTTTGTCGCGGAAGTTGAAAGTGGTGCCTGCATTCGCTTTCGGATAAATGCCTTGTCCGTAACCTGCCGTAGCTGTTCCGTTAAAACCAAGACGCTGGTCTTTTTTCATGCGGATATCGATAATGCCGGAATTGCCCGATGCATCATATCGCGCTGAAGGATTGGTGATGATATCGATCCTTTCGATGGCACTGGAAGGAAGACCGCGTAAATAATTGGCAAGATCGGCGCCGGTGAGCGGAGTGGGTTTTCCATCGATCATGATGATCACACCCTGGCGTCCGCGCAGACCGATCGCATCGTTCTGGTCTATTGATACCCCGGGAGCCCGCTCCAATACATCCATCGCTGAGCTGCCGGCGCTTACTATGCTATTCTCCACGTTTACCACCAGCCGGTCCGTGAGCTTTTGAATGAAAGGCTTGCGGCCGGTAACCGTAACTTCTTTTACTTCCGCCGAGGTTGCCGTCAGCGCCATTGCCGGCAGTTTGATATTTGCATCCGAAGCACTGAGCGTAAACACACTGCTGTATCGTGTCGCGAAATTCAGCACCGACACTTTTATAAGATAAGATCCGAAACGGATATTATCGAACTCGGCCAGACCCGCTTTGTCGCTGATCGCTACTTTAACGAGGGAGGAGTCTTTGGATTTCAATAATTCCACCGTCGCATTTTCTACAGGCTGTTGCTGGGTACTGGTAACCGGTACTGAAATCTTTCCGCGTTCGGTCTGTGCCGCTGCAGCCGCAACTATAAAAAAACCGGCGAAGGCCATGATCGTCTTTCTCATTTTCTGTTCTTTGACCCAATATTCGGAAAGACGATCCTGTTCGTAGAAGCCGTTTATATCAATCGCTTAATGGAGTAGATGAAAGGGTTGAAGCCAAAAAACTGATGGCGGATTTTTACATGAGCATAGTAGGGTTCAATAAAAGAAGAACGAAGTGAAAAAGAAAAGTTGGTGGTGGTAGCTGCTGAAAGGGTTTCGCTAAGAGCCAAGGAGAAAAAGAGGGTAGCAGGAGTGAGTTCTCCTTGGCTCCTTTACTCTTATCCACTCCTGGCGAAACCTATTCGCGTTCTGCACCGGATCGGGCTGATCGTACAATGAACAATCCTTTTTCTTCTTTTTCGACTTCGTTCTTCTTCTATTGCCTGAACGGATCACTGTATTTCACATCCGCTATCGTTGTTACATCCGTCAGTGTCTGCAGGAAGGCCAGCAGTTTCTGACGATCCTGCGGAGCAACTGTATGCTGCGGAATGGGCGCAGTACCTGCAGCGCCCAACATAGCAGTAAGGCTCGGTACGCTGCCATTGTGAAAATACGGAGCGGTATTGGCAATATTGCGCAGGCTGCCGGATTTGAACCGGTGCTGGTTGTTGATACCGGCATCAGTGGGGTCCGCTAACGCAAATGGCGCCTGCGGACTGGACGTAAGGAACATAGGCGGCGCATGACAACCTGCACAGGTAACATTGCCTGCGGTAAGGAACAAAGTCTCGCCATCGCGCTCATCAGCTGTGAAACTGGCCTGGCCCTGTTTTACAAGATCGTATTTGGATTGATACGTGATAATGGAACGAACGAACTGCGCCAGGGCTTTGGAAATCCTGTCCGAATTGATATTGCTGCTGCCGAATGCTTTCTGGAACAGTGCAGGATAATAAGAGATGCCCGCCACTTTTGTTTCGAGCTCCGTCAATGTCATACCCATCTCCACTGAGTTCTGGATAGGCATCAGCACCTGCTCTTCCAGTGAATTGGCACGCTCATCCCAGAACATTTTTCCCGATCGATAGAACCGGGTATTCAGCAAGGCCATGGAGTGCCGCGCCGTGACGCCGCCTTCGAAGCCTTTGCTTTTTATGGCCGAATCGGAAAATGAGAGGTCGGGCCGGTGACAACTGCCGCAACTGACGCTGTTGTTCTTCGAGAGCGATTTATCATAGAACAATACCCGGCCCAGTGTGGCGCCATCATTGGTAACGGGATTGGTGGCTGGCGTATTATCGTCTGTTGCCAGGCAGGCCAGGATATGACTCGGCAAAGGCAGATTGCTGTAATTGAACGCAGCGGCCGGCAATTGCGGCGTGGCGCTCGCAGTAAGGGTGCTCCCAGTGCCTGTTACCGTGCCCGAACTCCCCGACTTAGAACAATACTGAAATAACGATGCGCCTGCGATCAGGCAGCAGATGACCCCCGGTGTTTTATATTTCATAATGCAGATTGTACAGAACCTGGGATTGGCCTGGCGGGCACCGGATCAAACGCACATTTTACCAGGCAAACAATCCAATTGCTGTACATGAGATACATTTTGCGGCCAAAACCTACGCCGTTAACAAAAATTTACAAGGCTGAGCTTCCCGGCTGTAAGATGGACCGGCCGTTTATCCCAACCACATCAATATGTGATAGCTCAGGGCTTTCGATTAATGCAGTTTTGCGGGATAAGATTATCAGATGGATCAGTTACGATTTAATCCTTTTCACCAGATACACCAGGGACTCCGCGCACTGCTTTATGAAGCATCGATAGCGGTGCAGCATACCAATTTCACCAACGCCTACCGGGTCGGCATTACGCTTGGTCTTGTAGAAGAAATGATTGAACTGTTCGAAAGCCATGCGCATACGGAAGACAATCTTGTGTTCCCGATGGTCGCAGCTTTTGCACCGGATGTGGTAGATGCTTTTGAAGCGCAACACCTGCGCGATCACGAATTAAGCAGGGAACTGACGGAATGCATCGCGCTATGCCGCACGGCCCCATCTGATACCGGGAAGCGGTTGGCAGGACAGCAGCTGCAACGCGCACTTGGCGAGTTCACCGCATTCAACCTTTCGCATATGAACCAGGAAGAGTCGATGGCGCTGGAGTTAATGCGGCAGCATTATACGGATGAGGAGCTGTATGCGAAAGAAGCCGAGATCGTAGCTTCTTTATCGCAGGAACACAAAGAACGCTCTGCCCGCTGGATGCTGAAAGGCCTTGCTGAGCACGAGATCGTGGCCTGGTACCGCAGGTTGAAAACGAACGCGCCGTCATTCACATTTGAGAGCTATCTGAAACTGGCGAAGAACGTATTGGACGAGGAAAAATTCAGGCGGGTGACGGAAGAGCTGGTGCTGGCGGGGTAGTTTATCAGTTTTTCCGCAGCGAACGATACACACCTGTATAATGCAACACTACTTTGAACAGGTCTTCCGGAATGAACGGCTTCACGATAATATCATCGATCCCCATTCCCTTTACCCGGTCTTCAACTTCTTTGGGAAGACTGGCAGTTAATGCCACGATCGGGATCCGTATCCCCTGCTCGCGCATTTTGCGGGTGGCATCATAGCCATCCATCACCGGCATATGCATGTCCATTAAAACCAGTTTGTATTGTTTTTGCTGTACCATATCGAGCGCTTCCTGACCGTTCAGCGCCACATCGATCTGCGCACCCCAGCGTTCGAGAAAAGTGCGGGCTACAAGGATATTCACTTCATTGTCTTCCACCAGCAGGATCGACTGGCCAGCGAGGGGTTGACTTTCTTCGGTGGGCATTTCATTGCCTGCCTGTTCCAGTTGCTCGGCAGTTTCGTAGGCCTTGGTAAAATGCTGGGTGAAATAGAAAACGGATCCCTTATCGGGTGTACTTTCCAGATGCAGTTCGGAGCCCTGCAGTTCCAATAGCTTTTTGCAGATAGCCAGCCCAAGGCCGGTTCCTCCAAAATGCCTCGAGGTAGAAGCATCTGCCTGGGTGAACTGTTCGAAGATCAGTTTCTGTTTTTCCTGGGCAATACCTATCCCGGTATCTTCTATAGAGATCGTAAGCGCTATGCTGGAACCGGTCTGCGATTCCACTTTCACATTCAGTGCCACATACCCTTTGCGGGTGAACTTGATCGCATTGCTGAGCAGGTTGGTGAGCACCTGGCCAAGACGGTGAGGATCGCCGATCACACGGCTGCGCAGGCTGTTGTCGATATTCAATCGGAGCTCGATCCCTTTTTCTTCCGCTGCCGTGCGCAGACCGGAATGGATATTCTTGAACACGGCCACGATATCCATATCGATCGATTCGAAATTCACCTTGCCAGCTTCTATTTTATTGTAGTCGAGGATGTCGTTCACGATCGCCAGAAGATTATTGGCGGAAAACAGGAGTACGTTCAGCTGTTCTTTCTGCTCACTGCGTGGATTATCCCGGAGGATAAGATGCGTCATGCCCAGAATGGAATTCAACGGCGTGCGGATCTCGTGCGACATGGTAGACAGGAATTCGTTCTTCGCCTTCAGTCCCTGCTCCGCCTGCAGCTTCGCCTGTTTGAGCGCATAAGCGAAACGGAACGACAGGATAAGCGATTGCAGGAAAAAGAAAGCGATATAACCCGCGAACAGGATCCCTTTCTGTGCTTTCACGATACCGAAATACTGCAGGTTGATGACTATGAACACCAGCAGTACCACTCCGGTGCTCATCAATGCATAACCCGCCCCGATGCGCTTATGCCGCATGGCCTGGATATACACATAGAATGCATAGCCGATCACCCCGAACATCACCAGCAGAAAAGGATTGATGAGCTGGGTAAAGATCGCGGGAGGCGTTGCAAGCACCACAGCCGACAATGCCAGGCAAAGGATCACCTGCCATCGTGTTACATGCTTGCTGGATTCATCGGGGTAAAGGTGTTTGGTGTACAGTGCAAAAAAAGCGATGCTGATAAAAAGGCTCAGGTATTCGAAATGCAGGGTCAGAGACCAGGGCAGGTCCGGAAAAATAGTATGCAGCACATACTGCCGCGCGCCGATGATGCGGTAACTGTAGGTCATCGCAAACAGCGCAAAATAAAGAATGGATCTATCGTGCCGGCCGAACAGGAACAGTCCGAAAAAGAAAAGTCCGCCCATAAAAAGACAGCCGGTAAGAATAAGGTCGAGCGCGGAATCCACATCGCGCTTGTGGAAGAGCTGGTCTTTATCGCCCAGCAATATTTCTTTGTAAGGCCCGCCTTTCGAATGCCAGAAATTGGCAACATGTAATACCAGCTGCAGGGTGTCGGCGGGTTGCGTGATCTCTATTGTTTTGTTGATCCATTGCGGCGAGGCATTTTTTTCGAGACTATCGGGGTTTCCCGCGGCGGCGAACTCCTGGCCGTTCACGAAAAGCCTGTAGCTGGTATACGTATCAGGAAGCTCGAGCGCCAGCCGGCTGCTGTGCTTTGGAAGTAAAACGGTGAGTTTGTAACTGGCGTAGCCGGTAGAAGGAAGCAGCAACCCATTCACCGAAGTCTTATGCCAGAGTTTAGGAAAGGGAACAAAGGCCAGCGGCGGCGTAAGTGTATCGGCCGGAACGAGCAGCCGGTTCCAGTACAGGGCCCAATCGCCGGAAAGCGGAACAATATTGTGCTTAAGATCTGTATTGCGCAGATCGATCACACCCTTTGCGGCCACCGGACCGGAAGTTTGCGCATGACCTGCTGAAAAGAACAGCAAGGACAGGCTGAACAGCACGATATGATAGGGCCGGTATGTTTTGGTTATGCCGAACATGAGGGTACAAAGCAGTGGCCGCTAAGTTACCGAAACCATAGCGGAAAATGGTTGCAACTGTTCTTTCGGATTTAATTTTAGCAAGCTTTAGCTTTATCTTGCATAGCTCGTAGTAACATCACTACTAAAACATATCGTTATGAGAATACCCGGCTTATTATGCTGCCTGTTCCTGCTCAGTTCTGCCTCTGCCCAGCGCACCGATAAGCGGCTGGAGCGCGAGATCGCTTCATTGCTGAGCGGCTTCCATGGCGATATCGGAGTGTATGTGCACGATCTGAAGAAAAATAAAATTGCCGCCATTAATGCAGACACCGTATTCCCAACAGCCAGTATGGTTAAAGTGCAGATCCTTACCGGCATCATGCGGAAGATAGAAGACAGTGCGCTGCAATATCACCAGGTCTTTACGTACAAGGATTCGTTGTTGTATGAAGGAGTGGATATTTTAGGCTCATTCAAGAACAATGAAAAGATCGAATTGAGTAAGCTGATGATGCTGATGCTTACCATGAGCGATAATACGGCCAGCCTCTGGCTGCAAACGCTTGCCGGCACCGGTACGCGCATCAACGAATTGATGGATGGCCTCGGGTTGAAATACACCCGGGTGAACAGCCGCACCCCCGGCCGCGAAGCCAATCGCAATATGTATGGCTGGGGACAGACCACTCCGAAGGAAATGGTAATGCTGCTGGAAAAGATCGTGAAGAAAGAAGTGATCAGCCCGGCGGCAAGTGAAAAAATGCTGCGGCTGCTGGGGCGCAACTATTGGGATGAAGAAGCCATCTCGCAGATCCCTTCCGATGTATTCATCGCCAGCAAAAGCGGCGCCGTCAACGCCACCCGCGACGAAGTGCTGTTCGTCAACGGCAAAAAATGCAGCTATATCTTCTGCATCTGCACCAAGAACAACAAAGACACAAGCTGGGAAAGCACCAACGAGGCATGGGAACTGACGAGAAAGCTCTCTAAATTATTGTGGAACTACTATAATTGAGTCTGGAGTCTGGAGTTAGGAGTCTGGAGTAGAGAGTAAGATTTTTTAGGGTTACTCCAAACCACAAATCTACTCCAGACTCCAGACTCCAGACTCCTAACTCCAGACTTTACTACAACGCCACCAGGCCTTGTCGTATCGCTTCCAGCGCCAGTCCAACCCGGCTCTGGACGTTCATTTTGTTGAACAGTACTTCGCGGTAGCCGTCGATGGTGCGTTCGGAGAGGTGCATGAGTGCGGCGATCTGTTTGTAGGTGAGATCGGAGCAGGCATATTGCAGAAATGCTTTTTCCTTGTCGTTGATAGCCACGGTTTCCTTTGCAACGCCGGCATTCGGCGCCCTGCGGGCCTGGGTATTGCTGGCATCGGCGTTGTAATAGCCTTTGGTATCGATCTCGTGCAACGCTTTTTCAAGCTCGTCGGGATGCGTTTCCTTCAGCATATAGGCGCAGCATCCGGCTTTGATCATATCGATGATCACTTTCTCGTCGTCGTTCATCGAAAGCGCCACCAGTTTCATCTGCGGGTAGTTGTTGTTGAGCCAGCGTGCGGTGTCCATCCCATTCATCACCGGCATATTTACATCGATCAGCATGATAGATGGGATCTTTCTGCCTTTGCCGATCTTGTCCTGCAGGTCCATTCCATTCAACGCTTCAATGGTTACCTCGTAGTTGCCGAAGCTGTCCAGCATCAGTCCGAGTGATTTGGAGAACAATACATGGTCGTCTATTATGCCGATGGTTGTTTTCATGCGATAGCCTGGTTAACCGGTAATTCAATGAGGACCACCGTGCCCTTGTATCCGGCCGACTGCCATACTACCGAACCCCCGAGCAGATGGGTGCGATGCCGGATATTGCGGATGCCCATCCCTTCCTGCACGGCATCGGGGTCGAAACCGCTGCCATCGTCTGAAAGCGTGAGCTGCAGTTTGCCGGGAAACTTGGTGATCTTGATATAGAAATGTTCGGCCTGTGCATGTTTGATCGCGTTCTGCACCAGTTCCTGCACAATTCGGAAAAGAATGATCTGCTCATTCGGTTTCAGCGGCAGGCTCTCCGGCCTGGTAAGGAAAATATGAAGCGTACGCGAAGAATTGATACGGCTGATCTCTGCTTCCAGGTTCTGGATAAAATTGAACTGAGAAAGCCATTCCTTGTCGAGGGATTTGGACAAAGACCGCAGTTCCTGGATGGCCAGCCCCAGGGTTTCATTGGCGGTTACCAATGTGTCGGGCGGATCGCTCAGACTGCGTTGCGTTACACCGATCAATAGCTTGGTACTGTTCAGAAGCTGGCCGATATTGTCATGCAGCTCCTTGCTTAACATGCTCATCGTCTCTTCCTGGGTTTCCAGTTGCGATTGCATCAATTGTTGGTCGAATTCACTCGCCATGATCCTTTTCTCCTCAAAATGCTTTTTCTTACGGTCGTTGTACATCCGCACATAGGTCAGCAATGCAGCAGCTGCAACAACCAGGCTGCACGTGAAAATGATAACTATGAAGATGATATTTTGCGCCGATACCTGCATACGAAAGAGTAACTCCAGCAACCGTAAAGCATAAAGTTAAGTATAGTAAAAATGATAAACCGAACGGGTATATGCTGTTTGCGGTAGATATCTGCAAGGTAATCGAAGAACAGATTGCAGGCAGTGCCGCCAAGATAAAAAAAGAACAGCGCCGTAATGATCCAGAACGGTGCGTGTTCATAAATATTCACATACTCATCTTTCTTCAGGAAATGATAGAAATACGAAACGCAGATGATGAGGATGCCCAGCGCGGCAACACTGTTACTCTGTACGCTGTACCTGTCGAAATGGTTGGTGATGCCTTCGAAGATATAGAGCGCCACAAATAATACCAGGAACGGAATGATCCAATACGTTACCCTGAAATAAGAACGGCATAGCCGGTACAGGATATAATATTTGAAAAACATTTCTACCGGCAGATAAAGATTGTACAGACCATGATTGACCTTGCCCTGCATCAACAGCACATAACCGATGGTTTCGACCACCACGGTAAAAACCATGAACCACCGGAATGAACCCCAGTAATTTTCTTCCCCTGCAAGGAACCGGAAAGCGAACAGCATACACACGATCTCGGCAACAAGGCCCAATGGTAACAGCATAGACAGGATGGCTTATGGATATGAATTGCCGGTGTCGAATGAATCATCGCCAACTGGGGGATCGGTTGGGTCATCCCCGCCTTTCAACGGCGCTTTTTTGGCAGTCTTTGTTTTTTTGAGTGGTTTGATATGGATGCCGGTAACCGGGTTATTGATGGTGATGATCTTGCGGGTAACCGGATCGGCAGTGAAGCGGGTTGCTACCAGCATATAAGTTACGTTCCCCCCGCTGTATCCGGGTATGATCGCAATACCTCTTTCGGCAACGGGCACGGGGTCGGCAGGGTTAGGATTGATCGTTTTTTCTGCAGAATCCAGGAAAGCGCGGATCTCCTCAATGGTATGCACCACCGCTTCCGGAAATTCCGGTGCATCGGTAGCGGCATCCATCCGCTTGTAGAACGCATTCATCATTTTCTTGGCTTGTCCGGGGGGCAATCCGCCACGCAAACCATTCGCAGCGCTGGGGGCTGTTTTCTTAGCTTTGGCCATGTTACAGTTAGTTTTGATGTTGAACCCCCAATATTGAAATATTTATCCGGAATTGAAAGCGGGAAATTTCCCGTTTTTGGAAAACGCGCCGGAATCACAGTATCTTTTGATGCAATCGAATGAATAAGACAACAACACCCCGTCGTTTAAAGGCTATTCTCAGCGGATCGGTCGGTAACCTCGTAGAATGGTACGACTGGTATGCCTACGCCGCTTTTTCCATTTATTTCGCGCCGGTATTTTTTCCCGGAAAAGACGCCACGGCCAATCTCCTGAATACCGCCGGAATTTTTGCCGTAGGCTTCTTAATGCGACCTATCGGCGGATGGCTATTCGGCAGCCTGGCCGATCGTAAAGGGCGCAAATGGGCCATGACCTTATCGGTACTGCTGATGTCGTTCGGCTCGCTTACCATAGCGCTTACGCCGTCCTATAAACAGATCGGCATCGCCGCGCCGGTGCTGTTGTTGCTTGCCCGGTTGCTGCAGGGGTTGAGCGTTGGCGGCGAATACGGAACCGCCGCCACTTACCTCAGCGAAATGGCTTCGACGGAACGGCGCGGGTTCTATTCCAGCTTCCAGTATGTGACGCTGATCGGCGGGCAGCTGATCGCTGTCGGCGTTCAGTTGCTGATGCAGTATGTTTTTTTCAGCGCCGAACAACTCAGCGCCTGGGCCTGGCGGATCCCTTTTGTGATCGGGGCATTGTTATCGGTTACCGCTTTTTACCTGAGACGAAGCATGGAAGAGACCGAAGCCTTCCGCCATACGGGCGATCAGCCTGCCGCCAAAAAAGGCTCGGTGCGGGAGCTGTTCAGGCATCCCAAAGCGGTGCTGACGGTAGCCGGACTTACACTCGGCGGAACGCTGGCATTCTATACCTACACTACTTACATGCAGAAGTTCCTGGTGAACACGGTGCATCTCGCCAAAGAGAAAGCCACCCTGCTCAGCTTCCTGAGCCTGTTCATCTATGCAGCGATACAGCCTTTGTTCGGCTTATGGTCTGACCGCATCGGCCGCCGCCCGCTGCTGATCGGGTTCGGGATACTGGGTACCATCTGTACGGTGCCTATCATGACGGCGATCGCCCATGAACAAAACCTCTGGATGATCTTCCTGCTGATGATGGCGGCCCTGGTGATCGTGAGCGGATACACTTCCATCAATGCCATCGTAAAAGCTGAATTATTTCCTGCGGAGATCAGGGCGCTTGGCGTTGGTTTCCCTTATGCAATTGCAGTGGCATTATTTGGCGGTACGGCGGAATATCTTGCGCTGTGGTTCAAAAATGCCGGCAATGAAACCGGCTACTACTGGTACGCCTCAGGCTGTATTTTTATTTCACTGATCGTATATCTTTTTATGAAGGATACAAAAAAGACCTCTCTGATATAACGCTGATAAACCTCCTTATTTTCTTTTTCTCTTCGTTCTTCTTTTATTGAAACTTGCTGCGAGTGAGGTAAGGTTTCGCTAAGAGTGGATAGGAGCAAAGGAGCTAAGGAGGGGTCACTCCTGCTACCCTCATTCACTCTTTTGACCTCCTGGCGAAACCCTTTCGGTGCTAACACATCCAAGGGTTCTTTTTCTCTTCGTTCTTCTTTTATTGAAATTTGCTGCGAGTGAGGGAAAGGTTTCGCTAAGAGTGGATAAGAGCAAAGGAGCTTAAGAGGGACCACTCCTGCTACCCTCATTCACTCTTTTGGCCTCTTAGCGAAACCCTTTCGGTGCTGACACATAGAAGGGTTCTTTTTCTCTTCCTTCTTCTTTTATTGAAACTTGCTGCGAGTGAGGGAAAGGTTTCGCTAAGAGTGGATAAGAGCAAAGGAGCTAAGGAGGGATCACTCCGTGACACTTATTTGCTCTTTGAGGTTCTACCTAAACAAATGATACACCGCAAAGCTCATCAGATAAGCGAGTCCGGTCATGTAGATAAACTGGAACACCGGCCATTTCCAGCTGCGGGTTTCGCGGCGCACTACCGCCAATGTGCTCATGCATTGCATGGCCAGCACATAGAACACCATCAGCGACAGGGCGGCAGGCAATGTGTACACCTGGCTTCCATCAGGCTTTCGCGCAGCCTGCATTTTTTCGCGCAGCGAGGCATTATCCGTTTCCTCCACGCTGTAGAGTGTGGCCATAGTGCCCACGAAAACTTCTCGCGCCGCGAATGACGTGATCAATGCAATACCGATCTTCCAATCGTATCCCAAAGGGGAAATAACAGGCTCGATGGCATGCCCTAAAATACCGGCATAGGAATTCTGAAGTTTTTCTGCAGAGAACTGCCGGTCGAGTATTTTTTTCTGGGCAGGCTGCTGCTGTTCCAGCAATGCATATTTCGCCTCTACCTGTTGCATGCGGTGGCCCGGGCCGAATGAGCTGAGGAACCACAGCAGCAGGCTGATGACCATGATCACTTTGCCGGCGTCGGTAACGAAGATCTTTGCTTTTTCCACCATGGTGATCCCGACATTCTTCCAGCGCGGCGAACGGTAAACAGGCAGTTCGAGGATGAAGAAACTTTTTTCCTTGATGTTCACGAACCATCTCATCACATAACTCACTATCAGGGCCATCACGGTACCGAGCAGGTAGAGCGCCATCATCACCAGCCCCTGCAGGCTGAGAAAACCCAGGTAGTACCGGTCTGCAATGACCAGCGAGATCAAAATGGTGTAAACAGGTAATCTCGCACTGCAACTCATCAATGGCGTTACAAGTATGGTGAGCAGCCTTTCTTTTTTATTCTCGATGTTCCGCGCACTCATGATGGCCGGCACTGCGCAGGCGAAACCGCTGATCATCGGCATCACACTTTTTCCGTTGAGCCCTACTTTGCGCATCAGTTTATCGCTCAGGAAACTGATCCTGGCCATATAGCCCGTGTCTTCCAGTATCGTGATCAGTCCGAACAGGATCATGATCTGCGGTACGAATACCAGGATGCCGCTGAGTCCGGCAACAAGCCCGTTGATGATAAGATCGCTCCACCAGGCCTGCGGCAGAACATGGCCCAGCCACCCACCCGCTTCCTTGAACATCCATTCGATACCATCCATCGGAAACCGCGCCAGCCAGAAAATGCTCTGGAACAGCAGGAAGAGTACGCCCAGCAGGATCAGGTAACCCCAGGTCTGGTGCAGGAGGAGATCATCAAGCTTATCAGTGAACAATTTTTTCTCCAGCGGTCCGGGTTCCACTACATGCTGCTGCATGATCTGGCGGATGCGCGTGTAGCGCTGCATGATCTCCTCGGCCTGCGTTTTGGTGGGATTGAACTGGTTATCGATCTCCACCTGTTCTATCGCGGTTTGCGTGGAATCGTTGAGCGGAAAATTTTCATGACTGATCAGGTAATGAATAGACATGTAGTCGCTCATCTGCGGAAACATGCGCTGGATGCCGTCGATAGCGGCAGGCGCCAGTTTTTTTGTCTGCATGAATTCGCGTGGTGACAGGCCCTGGTTCATTTTGGCGGTATGGGCCAGTACTTTTTTCAGTTCGCCAAGACCTTTGTTCTTTCTCGGATTTACCGCCACTACCGGGATGCCCAGCTCGGCTTCAAGCCCGCTGATATCGATGCTGATATCTTTTTTGGCGGCGATATCGTTCATGGTGAGCGCTATCACCAGCGGGATCTTGAGGTCGATGATCTGGCTGCAGAAAAGCAGGTTGCGTTTGAGGTTGCTGGCGTCTGCCACCAATAGCACCAGGTCGGGCTGGATATCGGCATCGGCGCCCATCAGCACTTTATAGGCCACCCATTCGTCGCCACGGCGGGGATAGAGGCTGTAGGTGCCGGGCAGATCGATCAATGTGGCCTGAAAACCTTCTTCCAGTTTCAGGTGGCCGGTCTTTTTGTCGACGGTAACGCCGGGAAAATTGCCCACTTTCTGGTTCAGTCCGGTAAGCGCATTGAACAGTGAGGTCTTTCCGCTGTTGGGATTACCGACCAGTGCGATATGTAGCGCAGGTTTTGACAAGAGACAATAATAGTGGCAAATGTAAGTTGGGATAAATGGCCGGGGTTACGGGATCGGGAACAAGTGAAGTAGAATAACCAGCCTTTAACAGCTGGATTTTCGTTGGGCAGGATCAGGTTTATGAAAAGCGAAACTTTCAGCCGGAAAGCAAAACTATCACACAAACACCGCAGGTTGCATTCCGCACTGTATTTTTGTTGCACAAATGAGCTGTATGAAAAAGATCCTGCCGGTGTTGATGCTGGTACCCGTGTTGGGCCTGGCCCAGAGCAAAAGAAAGAAACGGCAAATGGATGAAAAAGCGAATGCGGAGCTGGTAACTCATCTCAGATCGCATATTCAATACCTGGCAGACGATAAACTGGAAGGCAGACGCGCGGGCACCAGGGGCGAGGAGCTGGCCATGCAGTATATCGTTGCCCAGTACGAACAAATGGAATTGCCTGCGGCCGGCAGCCAGGGTTATGTGCAGGAATTCGAGATCGATGAAGGCAAACAGGTAGATGCGGTTACCAGTTTAACCGTGGATGGAAAAAAGCTGGAGCTGATGCGGGACTATATTCCGCTTGCCTACAGCGCCACCCGAAAAGTTACAGGCTCGCCCGCCATGGCACTCACAGAACCCCGCCAACCCTGGTTCATGGACTTGAAGGAGCTGCTCGAGGAGAACAAGAACAATCCGCATTTCGATGCGGAAGAAGAGATCAAAAAGCAGGCAGATAAAGCGGCCGGCAAAGGCGCCACCGCGCTGTTCGTTTACAATACTTCCAACCTCGTCGATAACATGGCCTTCAACCGGAACGATAAAAGCGCGGCGCTGAAAATTCCGGTCGTGTATATCACCAAAAGCGGCTATGAACATTTTTTTTCCGATCATGATGCCACCCTGCCGCTGGAACTGAATATCAGTTTTTCCCAGAAAAAAAGAAAAGCGCGGAATATTGTGGGCTTTATCGATAACCATGCCGCCAATACCATCATACTCGGTGCGCACTATGATCATCTCGGTTACGGTGAAGACAAGACCGCGCTGGACACTATTCATGCCGTACACAATGGCGCCGACGACAATGCCAGCGGAACGGCTGCGCTGATAGAACTGGCGCGTATGCTCAAAAGATCCGCCCCGGCCGGCAATAATTACCTCATCATTAATTTTTCGGGCGAAGAGCTGGGCTTGCTGGGCAGTAAATACTGGCTCGAACATCCGACGGTGGCGATCCAGCCCAATTACATGATCAATATGGACATGGTAGGCAGATATGATACCAGCCATAAACTTACGATCGGCGGCTATGGTACTTCGCCAATATGGGGGCCGATATTCACTGCCGAAAAAAATTCCCTGCTGGTAAAATTCGACAGCACCGGCAGCGGCCCCAGCGATCACGCCGCATTCTATCGCAAGGATATCCCGGTATTATTCTTTTTCACCGGCAGCCACAGCGATTACCACAAAGCCACCGATGATTGGGATAAGATCAATTACGATGCGGAAAAAGACATCGTAAAACTCGTCTACCATATTGTGGAGACCACCAATGATAAAGGCAGACTTGCGTTCACCAAGACCAATGATCCGCAGATGGGCAGAACGGCGTTCAAAGTTACCCTCGGCGTGATCCCCGATTACGGTTACAGCGGAAACGGCATGCGCATCGACGGTGTTAGCCCGGGCAAGCTCGCCGAAAAGATCGGCCTGCAGGCTGGCGATGTGCTGATCCAGCTCGGCGATTACAAATTCGCCGACGTGTATGCCTACACCAAGATCCTGGCAAATTTCAACAAAGGAGATAAAACCAAGTTGCGTATAAAAAGAGGAACGGAAGAGAAAGTGTTCGATGTGGAATTTCAGTAGTGAATGGTGAATGGGGATCGTGAAGCGTGAGACGTGAGACGGCAGTCGGTCACTCCAGGAAACAGCCACCTGTTCACCAATCACGTCTCACGCCTAACGCCTCACGCCTCACGTCTCACGCCTGCCGCCCATGAAGCTTCGCCTCAACATAGAAGAACTGAACGACGACTTCTTCGAAGACACGCGGCTATTGGGTATTACGGCGCCTATGAAGAATTATCAGTTCTGCCTGCAACTGAATAACCTGCTGGGCTATAATTTCAGGCTGAATGCCGATATCGAGATCCACCTGCGGAAAAAGGGCAGGAGCTATTATTTTCCGATCTATCAGTCCAGAGAACCCAATAGCTTCCTGGTCCACTATTTGTACCATAACCAGTTCGATGGCGAATACCTGCTGCCCGAATTCAAGCATATGGATTTTCTCTGGCTGATGAAGGGCGACCTGGTGGATGATAACAGGTGTGAATGGATCAAGCAGTCTGTGAAAAACCTGAACGGCGTTCAGCTCGTGGCCGAACTAACCAATGAGCAGATCAGGAACAAAGGCAATATGGTTTTCTAAATCTGAAATCAGCATTCTCCAATCTAAAATTCCTGCCCATGTGGACCGAACAGAACAACACGCTTTACCGCAAATTCGAATTCCGGGATTTCTCGGAAGCATTTGCCTTCATGACCCGGGTAGCGCTGGAAGCGGAAAAAATGAACCATCATCCCTTATGGACCAATGTCTGGAACAAAGTGGAGATCTGGTTGAATACCCACGACGCGGGGGATATCATCACCGAGAAAGATCATAAGCTGGCGAAGAAGATCGATGGTTTGATATAGTCCCTTTTGCTTTTATCCACTCCTGGCAAAACCGGCGGCTTCGCAATAGAAGAGGAACGAAGGAAAAGAGCAATATGCGGCTTAAGGCTGATAGCTAGGTATTCACCTGAATTATTTTATCTCCCACAGACTTCATCACCCCAATGGGCAACATAAAGTCTGATAACCCATGATCAGCAAATACTTTTTTTAACTCATCAACTGCTGATTCAGCAACGGCGATCAGCAGGCCGCCGTTCGTTTGCGGATCTGGCAGGATATTGAATGCTTCCATCACATTCACGCCCGGCGCAAACCCAACTTTGGCGCTGTAGCTGTTCCAGTTCCGGTAAGTAGCGTCGGGAACGATGCGTTGCACCAGGTATTCTCTGGCCGCTTCCAGTATGGGGATCTGCGAATAGTTGAGTTCGGCAGATAAGCCGCTTCCTTCAGCCATTTCTATCAAATGTCCGAGCAGCCCGAAGCCGGTGATATCCGTCATGGCATGCACGCCGCCGATGCCGCCCAGTGCTTCACCTGCTTTATTCAGCCTGCCCAGTTGTGCGAGCAGCAGGGAAGCGTGTTCGGGTTTCAGCAGATCCCGTTTCTGCGCGGTGGCGAGTATGCCAACGCCTAGGGGTTTGGTGAGAAAAAGCAGGTCGCCTTCCCGGGCAGTATTGTTCTTTTTGAGGCTGACGGTATCAACCAGTCCATTCACCGCCAGTCCGAAAATCGGTTCGGGGGTATCGATGCTATGACCGCCGGCCAGGGGAATGCCTGCTTCGGCGCAAATGCTTCTCGCGCCCTCGAGCACCTGCTGCGCCAGTTCGGCCGGCAGTTTATCCACCGGCCATCCAAGGATGGCGATGGCGAGTATGGGCTTCCCGCCCATCGCATATACATCGCTGATGGCATTGGCGCCGGCGATCTTGCCGAATGCAAAAGCATCATCCACGATCGGCGTAAAAAAATCGGTGGTGCTGATCAGGGCCGTGCCATTGTTCAGATCATATACCGCTGCATCGTCCTTACTGCCATTACCAACCAGTAATTGCTTGAAAGAAGCCGCCGCCGTATTGCTTTTAAGAATGGTATCCAGCACCGAGGGTGCGATCTTGCAGCCGCAGCCGGCGCCATGAGAGAACTGGGTGAGTCTGATGGGGGTCATAATAACTGAATAAGGCGCAAAATACGATCAATCACGGTATGGCCTGAAATGAAGAAAGCTGCAGTTGATGCAGCTTCCTTACCCCCAATTTATTACTGATTTAGTAACAGCTGTAAATTGCTCCATTTCCGCCATCCAACCCCCGCGCTTTCACCAGCGCCCCGTTTTTTTACACGAAGCCCCGGCTTTATTTTTTGAGAATCCGGATCTGTTGTATAAGGATAAAACGGTGAATAATCGGGCTGCAGCCATTAACTTTAAATTCACTGCTGCTTATTCATGCGAAAACTGATCTGCGTTTTATACTGTATGGTGCAATGCCTGTGCTATGGGCAGTATCCGTATGTAAAGAAGCTCAACTACCCGGAGCAGATGCCCACGCAGAAAGTGTTCGACATGCTCACCGATTCCAAGGGTTACATCTGGATCGGTACGGACAAAGGGCTGTTCAGATCCAATGGACAAAGTTTCACCCCCATCCCCTTCACCAATACCACCCTGGTATCGGTAAGTTACCTGCAGGAAGACAGGGACGGCACGGTCTGGTGCATGAATTTTCATAACCAGCTTTTCTATTACCGCAACGATAGCCTCCATCGTTATGCGATCGATCCAAACCTGTCAAAAAATGAGTATTCGTTCACCAATGTGGTGGTCGGCAACAGTTTTATCTGGTTCAACACTTTCGACAGCATTTATAAGTTCGATAAGGCCACTCATGCCAAGCTGCAGGTATTCAGGACACCCGGTAAGCATGATCCGATCATCGCCTCCAGTCTTCGGAACAATACATTTCATGCGCTGTCGAGCAAGGGCTTTTTCTTCGATGACAAACTTCAGGCAAATAAGAAATGGGTGATCGTCGACAAGCAGTTCGTTACTGCCCGGCTGATCAATACGTCGGAAGGTATCATTGCGCTCGGCACTTCGCTCGACCGGGAAAGCCCTGTGCATATTCGCAACGGTATCGGCACTGCGCTACGGCCGGTGCAGCTGCCGCCGGATATCATCATTTTCCAGGCTGTGAGCCTGGATGGAGATCAGTACTGGCTTTGCACGCAGAATGGAGCGTATACCTGGGATCCGGCTACCGGCACCACGCATTGTTATCTTCCAGGTGAACGGGTATCCGATGTGGTACAGGATTACCAGGGAAATTTATGGTTCAGCACGCTTGATAACGGGATATTCATCTGTCCGTCCTTATCCAATAAGCTGCTTAAAATATACAATGATCCGCTGCAGGATAATTTTACCCGGCTGGAAGCGCTCCCTTCAGGCAATATCCTTGCAGGCAACAGCCAGGGACTCCTGACAAGGGTCAATTTAGATAAGCACGAAATATTTCACTACGAGCAAAAGAAAGCGCGGGAAACCGAGTTCATCCATTACGATACGCTCGACAAGATCATCTTCACCGAACGCGGTACGATGACAGAATTCAGCAAAAAGCAGCTGACAAGCCTTTATTACAGCAAAGGTGTAAGCCGCGACAGGTATAATAACCTGCTGGTTGCGGTATACAATGCCGCATTGGTCATGAACAACAACTACAACAGCATTGAACGGCTGCCGGCCCTGAACAACCCGCTATACCGGAAGATCGAGGAGGAGCGGCCGCATACTTTGTATGATGTGAATCACCGCGTATTGCAGGTGCGGGCCAAACGTTCGCTGTCTATCCTGGGCGCCCAGGCGAAAGATGTTTTCTGGATCGCGTATGAGGATGGGTTATACCAGTATAATTATAATGGCGATATACGGTTACTTGAAGACAGGAACGGCGGTTCTATCATCGGAAAATGTCTGGTACAGTTGCCCGATGACCGGCTGGTAGTAGGCACATCCAACAAAGGCGTCCTCATTCTGAAAAACGGGTTGGTCAGTAAAGCCTACAATGTTGAAGATGGGCTCAGCAGCCAGAACGTGAGCAAAATACTCGTGAAGGGTCATTATATCTGGGTGCTTACCAATTCCGGTTTCGACCGCATCGATCTGTTGACCAATTCGGTGACCAACTATCTTGATGAATATGGCCTCAGCAATATCATCATCAACGACGTGATCATGCAGAACAATAAACTGCTGTTCGCCACGCCGGCCGGTATCCTCGTGCGCGATAACCTGAAAGGAGCCAGCCGGAATATCATCCGGTTCCCCCTGTTGCGTGCAAGCAGCGAGGGGTTGCCGCTAAATGACGGTGCGGTACTGAGAGCCGGTGATCGCGAGATCAGCTTTTATTTCGAGGCGCTGCATTATACCTCGCCGGGAGCTTTGACTTATCGGTACCGGCTCAACAACGGCGACACCGTATGGCATACAGTGAACAATCTCGGCAACCAGGCCGTATTCAATGCACTTGCCCCGGGAAATTACAGGTTTGAAGTGCAGGCCCTGGCGGGGTTGCAATACAGCAGCGAGATCCGCAGCTTCCGTTTTACCGTTCAGAAAATGATCACCCAGAAATGGTGGTTCTGGGGGTTAGTATTGTTCATTCTGATGACGGGCTGCTGGCTATTCCTGCGCAACTGGAAAGAAAGGGTACTGGCCCGCCAAACACTAAAGGAGCACCTGCTCAAAAGCCAGTTGACCGCCATCCGCGCCCAGATGAACCCGCATTTCCTGTATAACGTACTCAATACGGTACAGGGTCTTGTATACGGCAACAGGCGCGCGGCAGCCGGCGAACTGCTGGGTAATTTCAGCGACCTGATGCGAAAAGTGCTTCAATCGAGCGATAAACAACTGATAACACTGAAGGATGAGATCGAAAACCTTCGCCTATATCTCGAACTCGAAAAAGCCCGCTTCGACGAAGGCTTTTCCTACACGATCGATATGGTCAATATGGGAGATACCTCGCGCATCCTGGTGCCCTCACTGCTGTTGCAGCCTTTTGCAGAAAATGCCATCAAACACGGACTGATGCATAAGCGCGGCATCAAAACCCTGGCGGTGCTTTTCGAAAAAACAGCCGGCGGGCTGATCGTCGTGATCGATGATAATGGGATCGGCAGGGCACGGTCCATGGAGATCAATCGCCGCAAGCCCAATAAACCGGCCGCTTTTGCAACAGTGGCACTCAACGAAAGGATGGAACTGTTCAACCGCCTGTACAATAACCAGATCAGTTGCGAGGTAACAGATAAAATAGATAATGACGGAAATCCTGCCGGCACCCGTGTAGGGCTATACATCCCCGATTACCATCCGGGTGAAGGCGCTTTATGAGAGAAACCCCGGTAGTTATGGGATGCAAGCCAGCAGCAGTAAAAATCCCTCCTGTTGTGCAGGGGGTCCGCTATCTTCGAACCCAATGTCAAAGATCAGAGCGATCATAGTAGACGATGAACCCAATGCACGGGTAGCATTGCGCGGAATGCTGGAGGAAAATTTTTCAGAAGTGGAAATACTGGCCGAATGCAAAGATGTTCCCGAAGCGGTAAAGGCGATCAATAAACTCAGGCCGGCAGTCGTATTCCTCGACATAGAACTGCCGGGCTACAGCGGTTTCGAATTGCTCGATTTCTTCGATGAAAAGCAGATCAATTTCAAGATCATTTTCGTAACAGCGTACAGCGAACACTCGCTTCGGGCGTTTGAGGCCTCGGCGGTAGACTACATCCTCAAGCCTGTACGACTGGAACATATTGCCCGGGCGCTCAAAAAGATCCAGCATGCAGACCAGGCCGGAGAAAGCAGGCAATACCAGTTGCTCAAGGAGAATTTCACCGCGTCGCCGGATCGTAAGATCGTACTGCAGACCGCCGAAACCATATTCGTGGTGCGGCTCGATGATATCCTGTACCTGCAGGCCGAAGGCAGCTATACCCGTTTCTATACCACTTCACACGGGGTACTCACGATCACCAAAAAACTGATCGACTTCGAATACCTGGAGAGCAATGGCGGTTTTTTTAGAACCCACCGCAGCTATATCGTTAACCTGAACCAGATCAAGAAAGTAGACAAGAAAGAGTTCATCCTGATCATGAACAATGATGCCGAAGTTTATCTCGCGCAGGATAAAAAGAACCAGTTGCTGGAGAAGATCACGCAGTAACCCACCCCCCCCAGCCCCCTGAAGGGGGAGTTAGGCTTTTTTTTATTCAGCGATTATTCTTCGGTTCCTTGCTCATCTGTTCCTTGTTCCTCTGTTCCTATCCCTATTCCCACTCCACTTCTCCGAACCTGAAACTGTTTCCGCCCGAGACCAGCAGTTCGCCGGTGCCGGTCACTTTTTCGATCACGCAGTTAAAAACAATGCTTCCTTTTTTCAGTCTTGCTTTTTGTCCGGCTTTGTACAGGTGCAGATTGTATTCTTCGAGCATGGTCTCGAACCCCCCCTCCCGCAATGAACTGTAGCGTTGCTGCAGGCAATCGCATAGCTCCCGCGCCAACTGTACCGGTTCCAGTTGCCGGCCTGTGATCTGCAGCAGGGAAACCGCTTTTCGCATCAGTCCCGGAAACCCGGCCTGGTTCACATTGACCCCGATCCCTGTAAGCGACCAGGGCCATTGGCGGCCACGAAAAACATTCTCGATCAGGATACCCCCTGCCTTTCTGTCACGCCAATACAGGTCGTTTGGCCATTTGAGCGAAGTTTCATCGCCGGCATATTTGCTAAAAAAATCATAAGCCGCAAGTGCTGCCGCCACGCTCCATTGAAAAGGATTGGATATAGGGATAAAGGAACTATCTGTAACGACGGTTAATGCGATACCGGTACCTGGCTCCGACTGCCAGCTTTTGCCGCGCTGGCCCTTTCCTGCGGTCTGGTGGTGCGCAAAAAATGCGGCGCCATGGACGGCCCGGTTGGCCTGCAGCTGTTCCATGGCATACATATTGGTACTCTCAACCTCAGTTAATTCGATAAACGGTTGCCCGATAGCAGTTTTGGCGGGGGAGGCTGGCAAAGAATTACTATTTTTGACAAAGTTAAACCGGCAAAGCATTGGCCGGGCAGCGAACCGAATTATAACACTTAAACCCGAACGATTATTGGAACCTCTTTCTGTTTTACAAACCCGTGAGAAAAGGACGATTAGCAGGCTGACGCGCAGTTCTAAAATCTTCAAAACAATCATCAAAGCCATACAGGATAAGAAGGGCGAGAATATTGTGAGCCTGGACCTTCGAAAGATACCGGAAGCATCCGCCGATTTCTTCATCGTGTGTGAAGCCTCCAATACCACCCAGGTAAAAGCCATTGCCGACTCTGTGGAAGACAAGGTAAAAAAAGAGTGCGGCGAACTGCCTTACAAACATGAGGGCAGGCCGTCGGCCCAGTGGGTGCTGATCGATTATGTGAACGTGGTGGTACATGTGATGCATCCGGAAACCCGGAAGTTTTACAAACTCGAGGAGATGTGGAGCGATGCGGAATCGAGAATGCATGATTTATAAAAAGCTTTAAAATATCAGCCATCGCTG
>JAFBAN010000084.1 GCA_019247775.1 Chitinophagaceae bacterium
TTGCAGCAGGATGCGCTGATGAATTATGTGAACGATTCAGCGCCCATGCATTTCGCTTCGGCAGTGAATGCGCCGGTAACTGCCGTGTACTGTTCAACAATTCCTGCATTCGGTTTCGGGCCCTTATCTGCTAATAGCCATATCGTGGAGATCCTGCAGCCGCTGGCCTGCCGGCCCTGTGGACTGCATGGGCGAAAAGCCTGTCCGCTGGCGCATTTCAACTGCGCGCGCAAAATAGAGACCGCACAATTGATCCGCACTTTGCCGCGCTAAGGCAAAGCCTTTACATTTGCAGCGATGAAGATCGAATTTTCAGAGACTGAGCTAACTATTTTCGAAAAGATCGGACAGGCCGCGGGAACATTGGGCACACCCTGTTACCTGATCGGCGGTTTTGTGCGCGACAGGATCATCGGCCGGCCTACCAAAGATGCGGATATCGTTTGCCTGGGGGATGGAATAGAACTCGCCCATGCCGTGGCGGACTTATTCCAGCCCAAACCATCGGTGGCCTATTTCAAAACATTCGGTACGGCGCAACTGAAACTGCCGGGTCTGGAGATCGAATTTGTAGGCGCGCGCAAGGAAAGTTACCGGCAGCACAGCCGCAAGCCTGAAGTGAGTCCCGGTACCATTACCGATGATCAGAATCGCCGCGATTTTACCATCAATGCGCTTGCCGTCAGTCTTAATAAAACCGATTTCGGCGTTCTGCTCGATCCTTTCAATGGGCTGGCCGATATTGCCGCAAAACGTATCCAGACCCCGCTGGCGCCGGAGCAGACCTTCGACGATGATCCGCTGCGCATGATGCGTGCCATCCGGTTTGCCGCGCAGTTGGGTTTTACGATAGAGCCTGCCACTTTCCGCGCTATCAGCGAGCATGCAAGCCGTATCCATATCGTTTCGCAGGAACGCATCAGCGATGAACTGAATAAGATCATGCTATGCGCCAGGCCTTCGGTAGGCTGGGACCTGTTGTTCCGTTCCGGATTGCTGCAGGTTATTTTTCCACAGCTGGCAGATCTTTATGGCGCAGAATATGTGGACGGCAAAGGGCATAAGGATAATTTTTACCATACCCTGCAGGTGCTCGACAATATTGCTTCAAAGACAGACGATCTCTGGTTGCGGTGGGCGGCTTTGCTGCATGATATCGGTAAGCCGGCGACCAAGAAATTCGAGGAAGGACATGGCTGGACATTCCATGGCCACGAGGTAGTAGGCGCCAGGATGGTGCCTAAGATATTCACAAGGCTGAAACTTCCGCTCAATGAGAAAATGAAGCTGGTACAGAAATTGGTGCTGTTACATCTGCGTCCGATCAGTCTTACCAAAGACAATATCACAGACAGCGCCATCAGGCGGCTGCTGTTCGATGCGGGTGAGGATATCGATTCGCTGATGATGCTTTGCAATGCCGATATCACCAGCAAGAACGCCGCCAAAGTAAAACGATACCTGCAGAATTTTGAACTGGTGCGGCAGCGGCTGGAAGCGGTGGAAGAAAAAGACCGGATCAGGAACTGGCAGCCGCCGATCACGGGCGAAATGATCATGCAGAAATTCGGCCTGTCGCCGAGTAAACCGGTGGGCATCATCAAAGATGCGATCCGCGAAGCCATCCTGGATGGCGTTATACCAAATGAGTTTGAAGCGGCTTACAGGTTTATGCTCGAGAAAGCAGTTGAGCTGAACTTGCAGGCAGTTGAATAAATTGTATTTTAGACGCTAAGTTTAATGTACCGGGCCGACAGCCCGGCTGTACGATCCGCATTACACGAACAAAAAACAATCATTCCCGAATGGCTATTCTAAAATTCCGGATCTATCTTGAAGAGGACGACGCAGTTTACAGGGATATCGTGATCAGGCATACGCAGAACTTCCAGGACCTGCATTTCACGATACTGAAAGCCTACGAATTCGATTCGAAGCATAAAGCCACTTTCTATCGCAGCAACGATAACTGGCAGCGCGGCCGCGAGATCAGTTTCGAGAAATACGACAAACCTTATGTGGTGGAACCGCTGATCATGGCGGAGGTTCCGATCGGTACGGAGATCAGGGATACAAACCAGAAATTCGTTTACGAATACGATTTTGAAAAACACTGGGTATTTCTTGTTGAGCTGATCAATGTGAGCAAGGAAGAGAGCGCCAAAGTGAGCTATCCGTCCGTGTCGCGGGTGGAGGGTATCGGCCCGCAGCAATACGGCACCAAGAGCCTGCTGGGAGATAAGTTTGCCGATATCGAAGAGAAATATGATCTCTCCGAAGCGGCCGAAGGCTTCGGTACCGAGGGAGAAGGCGGTGAAGACGCCGATGAAGCCGTGGGCGCCGCCGACGAAGGACAGGATGATTTTTAAAACAGCAGCTACAACGCTTTTATGGTTTTGCAGAGGAACGGCAAAACCGTAAAAGCGTTTTACTTTTAGCACGATGAGCGAACCTACCGTAATTGTTGTTGCAGGTCCCACAGCGGTGGGTAAGACTGGTTTTGCCATCGGCCTGGCGCAGCATTTCGGCACCGAGATCATTTCGGCCGATTCGCGTCAGTGCTATCGCGAGATGAAGATCGGCGTAGCCAGGCCCTCAGACCAGGAACTTGCCGCGGTGAAACATCATTTCATTGCCTCGCATAGTGTAACGGAAGACCTGAATGCCGGCAGCTTTGAAAGATATGCGCTGGAAAGATCGGAGGAGATCTTTCGGCATCATCCTGTTGTGGTAATGGTTGGGGGAACAGGACTGTACATTAAAGCATTCTGCGAAGGGATCGATCCCATGCCCGAAGTAGCTGAAACAGTGCGGCAGGAGATCGTTGAAAATTACAAGCGCAACGGACTGGTCTGGCTGCAACGGGAACTGCAGCATAAGGACCCTGCTTTCTGGCAGGTGGCGGAACAACAGAACCCGCAGCGATTGATGCGGGCCCTTGAAATCCTGAATGCCACCGGCAGTTCCATCCTGCAATACCGGAGCCGCACCAAAGCGGTGCGTCCATTCCGGATCATTAAGATAGGGCTGGAATTGGCCAAAGAGCGGCTGCATGAGAACATCCATACACGGGTAGACCGGATGATGGAGGACGGATTGCTGGCAGAAGTGGAAGCACTGCAGCCTTATCGTTCACATAATGGCCTGCAGACCGTGGGTTACCGGGAGCTGTTCGGATACCTTGACGGTCATTGCAGCCTGGAGCAGGCGGTTGCGGATATCAAAACCAACACCCGCCAGTATGCCAAACGGCAGATGACCTGGTTCAGAAAAGATCCCGAGATCCGCTGGATGGCCCCCTCGGCGGAGAACCTGTCCCTCGCTGCCGCCCTGGTGCATGCCTGAGTTACCGGTTATCATTTTTGCACCGTATTAATTTTTCCGGGCGCTTAATTCGTGATAGATTTAGCATATTGCAGTATTGTTCTGACACTAAATATTCAGCTATGACAAAATGGTTAGGGGCGCTGCCTGCCCTGCTGCTGGCTACAGGCCTGCAGGCCCAGGCGCCGAAGATTGCATTTGAGAAGTACACCCTGCCCAACGGGCTAACGGTGATCCTGCATCAGGACAGGACGGCGCCGGTGGTTGCCGTTTCGGCCTTATACCATGTGGGTTCCAAGAATGAGGATACAGCGCATACCGGGTATGCGCATTTTTTCGAGCACCTGATGTTCGAAGGGAGCGATAATATCAAACGCGGCGAGTTTGATAAGTACACTTCCAATGCCGGCGGTTACAACAATGCCAATACCACGCAGGACAGGACCTATTATTTTGAGCTATTCCCAAGCAACCAGTATGCACTGGGTCTCTGGCTGGAAAGCGAGCGTATGCTGCATGCCAAGATCGAAGACGCCGGTGTGAATACGCAGAAAGAAGTGGTAAAGGAAGAGAAAAGACAGCGCATCGATAACCAGCCTTATGGAACCATTATCGGTGAGATCTTCAAAAGAGCGTTCAGGGTGCATCCTTATCGCTGGCAGCCTATCGGCAGCCTGGAGCATCTGAGCGCAGGTAAACTCGGAGATTTTAAGGATTTCTATCAGACATTCTATGTGCCTAATAATTGTGTACTGAGTATTGCCGGCGATATCGATATCCCGGAAGTGAAGCAGAAGATAGAAGCCTATTTCGGCTCTATTCCCCGCGGCACCCGTCCGATACCGCGCCCATCGGTGGTTGAGCCTCCATTGGGCGGTGAAGTGCGGGATGTGATCGAAGACAATATCCAGCTTCCTGCCGTGGTAGAAGCTTATCGCTCACCCAAACAGGGCAGCGAGGAATATTATGCATTCAATGTGTTATCGACTTTGTTGTCAGGCGGTAATTCATCGCGCATGAACAAAGTGATCGTGGATGAGAAGCAATTGGCCGTACAGGCTGGCGCTTTCAATTTTGCGCTGGAGGACGCGGGTCTTTTTATCGCGTACGGCATCGCCAATATGCAGGTAAAGCCGGCCGATCTGGAACGTGAGATCGACGCAGTGGTGAATGGCGTAAAAGAAAACTTAGTTGGCCAAAGGGAATTCGTGAAAGTGCGCAACCAGATCACTACGGATTTCGTGACCCGCAATTCAACAATGGCGGGCATCGCAGAAACCCTGGCCAATTATGAAGTGTATTTCGGAGACGCGAACCTGATCAATACCGAGATCAACAGGTATAACAAAGTAACCAGGGAAGACCTGCTCAACGTGGCTAAAAAATACCTGAACAAAGACAATCGTGTGGTGCTTTATTATGTACCGAAAGGCCAGAAAGGCAAGTAGTACTCATTCATTAAACAAAAGAACATGAAAAAGATATTTCTTTCGATATTGATCACATTGCCGGTGGCGATGCTGGCGCAGGTAGACCGCAGCAAGGCCCCGACGCCCGGTGCAGCGCCGCTGATCAAGGTAGCGGAACCGGCCAGTTTTACCCTTGCCAACGGACTGAAAGTATTTGTAGTAACCAATACCAAACTGCCGCGTGTATCGGCCACGCTCACGTTCGACCGCGATGGCATTGTGGAAGGCGATAAAGCCGGGATGATGAGCATGGGCGGCGAACTGCTGCGCCGCGGCACTTCCAAAATGAACAAGGCCACGCTGGATGAGGAGATCGATTATCTCGGCGCCACCATTAACACTTCGGCGCTCAGTGTCAATGCAGTTTCCTTGAAGAATAATTTCCCTAAAGTATTCGGCCTGATGGCCGATATCGTGTTGCGCCCTTCCTTTCCGGCAGATGAACTGGAAAAGATCCGGAAAACGGAACTATCGGGACTGGCACAGAACAATGAGGATGCGAATGTGATCGCCTCCAATGTATCCAATCGCCTGGTGTATGGAAAAGACCACCCGTACGGTGAGGTAGAGACCGAAGAAACCGCAAAGCGTGTAACGGTTGAGGATATCCGTAAATTCTACAGCACCTATTGGAAACCGAATATCGCTTACCTGATCTTTGTTGGAGATATCACAGCCGCAGAAGCACGCCAGCTGGCTGAGACGCAGTTCGGCGGCTGGCAGCGCGGAGTTGTTCCGGGCGCCACGTATCCGATGCCCGCGCCTCCTGCAAAGACCTATATCGCCGTGGTAGACCGGCCGAGTTCAGTGCAGAGTGTGATCCGGATCATGACGCCGATAGCGCTGAAACCCGGCACGCCGAATGCCATTCCTTCCTCGGTGATGAATAACCTGCTGGGCAATGGATCATCCGGCCGCCTGTATAAGAACCTGCGCGAGAAATACGGATTCACATACGGCGCTTATTCGCAGATCCATTCAGACCGGCAGGTTGGTTATTTTATGGCCAGCACTTCGGTCCGGAATGAAAAAACAGACAGCGCTATCGGGCAGCTCCTGTACGAGTTCAACCGCATGCGTAATGAAATGGTGGCCGCCGATGATATCAGTCGCACCAAGAATGAAATGAGCGGCAGCTTTGCCCGTTCGCTTGAGACGCCGGCTACCATCGCCAGTTTTGCGCTCAATGTGGCCCGCTATAACCTGCCTAAAGATTATTACCAGAATTACCTGAAGAACCTGGCAGCCGTTGATGCTGCCGCCGTAAAAGCAATGGCAGATAATTATGTAATGCCCGGCAATATGCATATCATCATTGTGGGCAATGCAAAACAGATCGCACCCGGGCTGGAGAAATACGGGGAGGTACGGTATTTCGACGTGTACGGTAATCCCAAAGCCGCACCTGTAACCAAACAGATGGGTGCGGGCGTTACCGCAGAGAGCATTCTTAATAAAGCGATCGCCGCACAGGGTGGAGAAGCTGCGATGGCAGCGATCAAAGACCTGTCGATGACGGGAACGGCCAGTGTGATGGGACAATCTTTGGGCTTCAGCCAGCAATATATTCCGCCTTCCGGTTATGTGCAGACGCTGACAGCCGGGGGAATGGTGGTTGCGAAACAAATGAAGAAGAAGGATGTTTACAAAGTGTCGCAGCAGGGACAGGACGTTCCGCTGGAAGACAAGGAGCGTGAGGAACTCGATGAAGGCGCTTCCCTGTTCCTGGAACCTTATTTGCTCAAAAAGGGCTATAAGCTTACCGTAAAAGGTATTGAGCAGGTAGACGGAAAAGATGCTTACGTGCTCGAAGCGGTATCGCCTAAAGGAATAACGGTGAACCACTACTACGATCTTGCCACCGGTCTGCGGGTAAAAGAATCCAAAACGGAGGAAGGCTCGGCTTCAACTGCCTATATCAAGGAATATAAAACCTATAACGGGGTGAAGATACCCGTGAAAATGCTGATAGAACAGGGGCCGGTGAAGATCGACTTCAATATTACCGAAGTGAAAGTGAACCAGGGCCTGAGTCTGGATCAACTGCAATAGACGCTGCGGGTCAGCTCTGCTTCTCCCTTTCTCTGCGGTGCAATTTAACCGCAGAGAAAGGGAGAAGCAGAGTTTACGCAGAGGGATAATAAAAAACGGGCTGCATCGAAAATGATGCAGCCCGTTTCTGTTTCGAACAAAGCCTGATGGTTAAAACTTAAATCCAACCGACAGCACAATATTTCCCCTGCTGCCGCTCTGCTCGGCGAATGTGTTTGGCTTGTCATTCAGGCGGTATGCGAACTGCACGTCTTTGTTGAAAGTGTGGGCATAGCTCAGATCGATGAACATGCCATGATCGCGGTAGCCAATGCCGCCGGTAGCCAGGATCCGGTTGGCCTTGAGATTATCGTCGGCATAAGGGCTGCCGTAATAAGCGCCGCCCAGCCTGAACATCACTGTATGCAGTTTCAGTTCGCCGCCGATCCGGAAATTGATATTCCCTTTATAGGTTTCCTTGATCACATCGTTGATGGTGGTATAATAGGTTTTCAGGTCCTGGTCTGTTTCTTTATCGGTAGCGGAAAAACGGGCACCGCGGTAGTTCACATATTCCAGGTCGGCGCTGATAAACGCCCTTTGCCTGCGCGTATCATTCACTTCCCTGAATACATAGCTGATGCTTGCAATGGCGCGCCATGGAGTGACCAGATCATATTTTCTTTTGCCTGGATTGTTGCTGTTCAGTTTATCGCTGCTTTCATTGCGGATACCGGCATAGCTTTCCGTGTTTGCCGTGATCGAAGACCTGATCTGATCATTGAAGGTCATTAACTGGGGCGTATGAAAAGCAAAGCCGAAGCGCCATGACTCCTGCGGCTTGTAAATGAATCCCAGCTTGGCGCCAATTCCCACACCGCGGGAACTAAAGGTTTCGCGGTATTCGAAAGATTTGAACTGGTTGCCGATGTTGGGAGTTGCATCCGTTTCGCTGTAAATAATATCGCGGCTGTAACTGATGATGGGGATGGTAAGACTACCGCCCACATAGAGCCTGTCTTCCATATTACCCGCCAGTCCCAACGCGATCTCATGATATCCGCCCCGGGTAGTAGCATCGTAGGATTGATTAACGCCGGTAGAAATAGGCACAAGGCTCTGGTATCCCGCCACAGAACCGCCGGGTCCGCTGATCGTATCGATCAGATAAGTCCTGAAAGCAAGCGAAGACCCGAAAATATAATTACTCAACGCGGCGTTGGTATCTGCCCGGTCCCTGGTCAGCTCTTCGAGGTATTGCTCGGTGAAAGAGCTGAAATTGTTGAATCCTTTGAACTGGATATGGTTGTTGTAATTGGCCAGCTGGTTAACGGAGATCGCGAACGCGCTGCTGGTCCATTTGCTGTTCTTGTTCTGGTTGATGCCGCCGAAAATAACGCCGGTGGCGCCCAGGTTGAAATTGTCCTTGCTATTGGCAGTATCGGTGCCGCGATAGCTGAGCTTGTTCCTGTTCAGAGCGAAGCCGGGCGTGAGCACAAATTCGCGGGTCTTGAACAGGCCGATGCCCGCAGGATTAACATGATTGGCGGTGATCTCACCACCAAGTGAACCCATCACACCGCCGGTAGCCATATTGCGCGCTGTACCATTCTGGGTGAACCAGGCGGTGCGCAGTGCTTCGTCGGGCGACTGTGCGGCAAGTCCGCTGCAGATGAAGCAGGTTATATAGAGCAAATATCTTTTCATACAAACAGGTTTGGATATGAGTATAGCTGCGAAGCTTTTTTTTACGCTTCGGATGATCCGTTTAAGTGCATTATGGATAGATTAGCCCCTGCCGCCACGGCCAGTGCTTGTACTGGAACCGGTGCTGCTGTACCCGCCGCTGTGTCCGCCGGCACTGCTGCTGGTGGATGGTGTTGTATTGGAGCTGTTGGTCGGGGTCGGAGTAGTGCTGAACGTACGCGCCGGCCGGTCGAAACTGCTGCCTGAATTATTATTGGCCGATGAGGACGAGCCGCTGCTGAATACGCGTTTAAGCAGACTGCCGAAATTGCTGGTATTGCTGGTGGAAATGAACGCGCCGCTTTTTGGATCCTTGTAGCCGTAATTGCTGTTGTTATAGCTCTTGTTGCGATATGCGCTGATATTGCTGCCGCTGGTAGATCCGCCTGCGTATTTTGGCGAACTGTATGCGATGATGGTATGATAAGGCATGCTCCATCCATAACCGCCGTAGCTGCTGTATGGCGAGCCGATATAACCGGCATTGCGCTCGTAGCAGAAACTATAAGGCCTGTAGCTGGAGTAGTTGTTGTAATTGCTGAAATCATACCTGCTGTCGTACCAGTAATCATAATCGTCCAGCGAACTCCAGCGACTGTGATTGGCCACTTTCATCCGCAGGTAACGATCATCCTGGCTGCTGATGTATTCCTGATAAGCCGCCTGGTCCTGCTTGCGTACTTCATCTTCTTTGGCCGCCGCTATTTCCCGGCCGGGTGAATAATATACATCGTCAGGCGTTTGACCTGATTTAAATGCCGTGGAACAACTGGAAAGAAAGGTGATGCCGAGAACCGAGAGGAGTAGAGCAGGTTTCATAACAGCAGATTGATGGTTAGGTAATGTGAAGTTACATACATTTGCGTTGCGCCTAAATGCATTCGTCCATTTGGGAGCAAATACTCTGCCAACTAACGGCTGTAAGCATAAAGTTTATTAAAGAATAGTTAAAATCAGATATGGGCAAGGAGCTGACAACCCGGGAACAGGATTATTCACAATGGTATAACGATTTGGTGATCAAAGGCAGCCTGGCCGATTACAGCGCTGTAAGGGGCTGCATGGTGATCAAACCCTATGGCTTTGCTTTATGGGAGAATATGCGTGATGTGCTCGACAGGATGTTCAAGGATACGGGTCACCAGAACGCCTATTTCCCCCTGTTCGTGCCCAAGAGCCTGTTTGAAGCCGAAGAAAAGAACGCTGAAGGATTTGCCAAGGAATGCGCGGTGGTTACACATTACCGGCTGAAAGCAGACCCCAACAACAAAGGCAAACTGATCGTGGACGCGGAAGCAAAACTCGAGGAAGAACTCGTGGTGCGGCCAACCAGTGAAGCGATCATCTGGAATACTTACAAGGGATGGATCCAGTCTTACCGCGATCTGCCCATCCTGGTAAATCAATGGGCCAATGTAGTGCGTTGGGAGATGCGTACCCGTCTGTTCCTGCGCACGGCAGAATTTCTGTGGCAGGAAGGGCATACCGCGCATGCTACGGCTGAAGAAGCGATTGCAGAAACCAGGCAGATGCTGGATGTATACGCCGACTTTGCGGAGAATTGGATGGCGCTGCCGGTGATCAAAGGAGTAAAAAGCCCGAATGAGCGTTTTGCAGGCGCGGAAGACACTTACTGCATCGAAGCGTTGATGCAGGATGGGAAGGCATTGCAGGCGGGCACTTCACATTTTCTCGGACAGAACTTTGCCAAAGCATTCGACGTAAAATTCTCCGACCGCGATAATAAACTCGATTATGTTTGGGCCACCAGTTGGGGTGTGAGCACCCGTTTGATCGGGGCCCTCGTAATGGCGCACAGCGATGATGATGGGTTGATATTGCCGCCCCGCATCGCGCCTGTACAGGTGGTGATCGTTCCCATTTTCAAAGGGGCCGACCAGAAAGCGCTGATCGACGCTAAAGTGCATGAGATCGTAAAAAAACTGAAAGCATTAGGCGTTTCGGTGAAATATGATGATTCGGACAATGCAAGGCCAGGCTGGAAATTTGCCGAATATGAATTGAAAGGCGTTCCCGTGCGCATGGCCATTGGCGCGCGCGACCTGGAGAACAATGTTGCCGAGATAGCAAGAAGGGATACCAAGGAAAAGCAAAGCGTAGGGCTGGACGGCATCGAAGCCTATATCCAGAACCTGCTCGAAGAGATCCAGCGCGCTATTTTTGAAAAGGCCAGGGGCTACCGCGATGCACATATTACGCCTGCCAATACCTGGGATGAATTTCTGCAATTGCTCGATACCAAAGGTGGGTTCGTATCTGCACATTGGGATGGCACTGCGGAAACCGAAGATAAGATCAAGGAAATGAGCAAAGCCACTATCCGCTGTATCCCGCTCGATAACCCGGCCGAGGATGGTAAATGCATACTTACCGGCAATCCTTCTACACAGCGGGTACTGTTTGCGAGGGCTTACTAAACTTAAGAAGTTTCCGTAGAAGAGGAACGAAGCAAAGAAGAAAAAGAGAGGTTGCCTTTTTTTCTTCTTTGCTTCGTTTTTCTTTTAGTGAATGCAGGCTCTCATCTACAGTTCGTTTTCTTGTCCGGAAACCGTATCTTCAAACCACGGTGCCCCCCCGAAAACCATTTTTATGGAAGAACAACTAAACCCGCAGGACGCTCTCAGTATCGATCCCGAAATAAGGGTGCAATTAAAACAAACCGCAGGGTGGGCGCAGTTCCTGGCCATTGTTTTTATGGTGCTCATTTCTTTCGGCCTGTTGGCCATGATAGGGTTTTCCATGCTCAAGGCCTTCTTTCAGCGGTTCCCCACGCGTTCATACAGGCAGTTCGATTATCTCAACCAGGGGGCTGTGTTAACGGGCATCGGATGCCTGCTTGTGATCGGTATGGTGAGCGCATATTTTCTGTACCGGTTTTCCAGTCATACCCGCCGCGCTCTTTATTCGGAAGATCAGCAGGCGCTGGAAAGCGGGGTGCGTTCACTGAAATATTACCTGATCATCGGCGCTGTGATAGGAGTGATGGGAATGATCCTCAATATCGTCAAAAACCTTATTTAATTACCGGTTATGGATACGCAAGAAATAAAGGAACTGACTGTAACACCTGAGCTGCGCGCCGAAATCGGTACCGTAGCGTTATGGGCCAAGATTGTGGCCTTTGTTGGGCTGGTATCTTCCGCGGCGAGTATGGTAATGCAGTTCGCCCGCGGCGCCTATTTCGCCGCGATCATGACCGCCGGGCTGGCCGTGCTGTTCAATATCTTCCTGCTCCAGTTCAGCCGGGGCATAGGCAATGCATTGCGGTCCGATAACCAGGGCGAGTTCAGGCTGGGCTGGATGCAACTCAAGATCTATTTCAAGCTGATGGGCTGGCTGCTGATCATTGCACTCGGTCTTTGTATCCTGGTCATGATCGGGATGTTTTTCTTCTTCGCATTTGTCAGTCGCCGGGCCTAACCGTTTCTGTCTTATTTTTGGCCGATGCAGGACGCGAATTCATTTGCCGAAGGAAGGGTATTGCTGATCGATAAGCCGCTGCACTGGACTTCCTTCGATGTGGTCCGCAAACTGCGCAACCTGATCCATATCAAAAAGATCGGCCATGCCGGCACCCTCGATCCGCTGGCAACCGGGCTGCTGATCGTCTGCACGGGTAAATTCACCAAGAAGATCAATGAGTATATGGGCATGGAAAAAGAGTATACCGGCACCATTACGCTTGGCGCCACAACGCCTACCTACGATCTCGAAAGCGAACCGGCTGATCAGAAAGATATTTCCCATCTTGGCGCTGCGCAGCTGGAAGAGGCTGCAGCTTCCTTCACCGGTCCCATCATGCAGGTGCCGCCGATCCATTCTGCCATCAAGCGCAAAGGCAAACCTGTCTATCTCGCGGCACGCAAAGGCCTGGATGTTCAGCTGGAACCAAGACCTGTTACCATCCATTCATTCAACATCGAAAAGATCGAATGGCCGCTGGTTCATTTCCGCGTGGTTTGCTCTACCGGAACCTATATCCGCAGTCTCGCCCATGATTTCGGGAAGGCGCTGGGTGTGGGCGGCTATCTCAGCAGCCTGCGCAGAACAAGGATCGGAAATTTCCTTGCCGAAGAGGCGAGCACAATGGTCCGGTTCGAAGAAGAGATCAGGGGGCTGCAGGCTAACGAAGCTAAAGGCTGAAAGCTAAACGCCTAACGCTAGAACGGCAGTCCGATGCCGAGCTGGAAAGCATAGTTACTTACCTTCAGGCCATTCGGTCTGGTCTCGTAGAAGTGAAAACCGTCTGTCCACCCGTTGTTATAAGGCCGGGCAGGATCTTTGAGTTTATAAGCCACATCGAGGCGGATGAGGAAATAGGAAAAATCGACGCGTACCCCGGTGCCCACGCCGATGGCCAGATCGCGAAGCAGGTTGGCGAAAACGAACTGGGCCTTCGGATCGTCGGTGTTTGGTTTCAGGTTCCAGATATTGCCGGCATCGGCGTACAGTGCGCTGGAGATCTTGATGCCCGCGATGGTTGTAAGCGGAAAACGGTATTCGACATTGGCTTCAAGACGCATATCCCCGAACCGATCGCGATAGGTGGTGCTGTCCGGATCTTTTTCCGCCAGCGTTGAACTTCCCAATCCCAATTGCCGCAGGCCCCAGGCACGCATGCTGTAGGGGCCGCCCACAGAGAATTGTTTAAAGAAGGGCAGGGTCTGACCGATCGCCGGATCGCTGCTGTAGTTATAGCCGAACCCGCCAAATGCCCGCCAGGCCAGATCGGTCTTGTCCATCTTGATCCGCTTGATATATTCTCCTTCCAGTTTTATATACCGGTAAATATTATTCTTCAGTCCGGGTATCAGGCCGAACAATCCGCCCGCTTCCTCAACGCCCAGACGGATATAATGGGTTTTATTGAAATTGCCGGCCGAATTGAAGTTCTTGATAAAAGACAGGCTCTGGCTGATCACACGTCCTTCATTGAAAGAGGTTTTCAGGAATGGATTCTGTTTGATCAGCGTATCCAGTTTGGGCAAACGTTCCAGCGAATACAGTTCTACATTGATCGGTTTATAGAGCCAGGTATTATTCCCTTTTTTCCATTCATATCCCCAGCTGGTCACCAGTGAGCGCAGCTGGTAATAATCGCGGCGGTCCACATAAGAACCGTTGATGGAGAACAGGGTCCTCTTGTTATCGAGATTATTCAGTCCCTTCCATCTTTTGAAAGGCTGTATCAGCCGCGGAAATGCATAAGTATGTCCGAGGTTGATCAGAAAGGTCTGCACCAGCGGATCCTGGTTGCTGGTAAGGATATTCAGTTCCACACCCGCCCTGAAAGTGGTGAGCGATTGTATCGCGCGTTTCCAGACATTGCGGTTGGTATAATCGATATTGCCTGAAATACCCCAGAGATTACCCAGGCCCACATCCACGCGGCTGCCTTCGAGAGCGAGCGTATAACTCTGCTTCACGGCCGGCACGAGTACATAGTACATGTCCAGGGTATCCCTGTCGCGCTTTCTCGGCACTCCATCCACCTGCTGCCAGGCGCCGAGCTGGCTGAGCGTATTGATGGTCTTGTAATAATTGCTTTCGTTGTATAAAGCGCCGTTGCGCAGGTAAGTATGTTCGCGCAGCGGTTGCAGATGGAACAGGCCCTTCCTGTAACGCATCACCAGGTCGTTGCGGCGGGTTTCGAGAAAGCCCCGCTGGTATACAAGGCTGTCCGGAATATCGGACAGCGCCGCTTCGGGATAATAGTAGCTTTTGCCGATATGGAATGGGGTGAGTTTGGCGGAGTCCAGTACAGGCTTGCGCATAATGGTCACATCCCATTTGGGATCGATGCGCCGGTTGCGGGCCGCTTCAGCGATCAGCTGGGCCTGTTTGAAAGGATCGAGCGTTAAGGTAAGCAGGCTCGCGTCGATACTGTCTACCAGAGCGTAGATATCATCCCGGGTAAAATAATAGTAGCCATTCTGCCTGTAAATACCCACCAGCCGGTCGAGTTCTGCATCGATCAGCTGTTTGGAATAAGGCTTGCCTGTCTGCAGCAGGCTGGATGCTTTGCTTGAATCGGTAAGCCGCTGCAGGTTGGCATCACCCATATCGAATGCTACGGAATCGATGCTGATATTCTTGCCGGCATCGATATACATAACGATATTGGCCCGGAGCTGGTTTTTGAACGTGTCTATCCGGATGGAGTCTTTGAAGGTTGCATAGTAATAACCCTGGGAATTCAGGTAAGCGTTCATGAAACTGATGGATCTGCTGAGATTGGCCGTATCGAATACGGGGGGATTGGGTAAGCTGTAAAAAACGCCGAACTTCTGCAGCTTCCTGACCTTGAGGCTGTCGTCCCAATAATTATCCAGCTCTTCGGTTAAGCGTTTTTTCTCATCTTTGGACATGCTGCCGTTCAGTTCTATCCTGTTGTCATATACAAAGGGTTTGCTGACCGGATAGTTACTTACATGGGTCTTGAACAGGGAACAGGAACTCATCATCACCAGGAGAGGGAAAACGATACCGAACAGAGTAAAAATCTTGTGAACGGTTAAACGCATAGTCGATGTTAAGCAAGAATGAGGCCAAATATATCCAATCTTTAAGCCGGAAAAAACAAAGGCAGGAAGAACGGTTGTTTATCGCAGAAGGCGTTAAGCTGGGCGATGAACTGCTGCGCAGCGATTACCGGCTCAGGAAAATATACGCAACAGCAGACTGGATCGCAGAACACCCCGGAGTTGAAGCCACCGAACTCAGCGATGATGAGCTTGCCCGTATCAGTAATCTGCCTGCAGCCAACCAGGTATTGATCGTTGCCGAGCAGTATCTGCCGTTCAAAGCGCCGCAACTGGCCGGGCAGCTTTCACTGGTGCTCGATGGTATCCAGGACCCGGGCAATTTCGGCACTATGATCCGGATCGCAGACTGGTTCGGCATCCGCGAGATCATTGCGGGCGATGATACGGTGGAATTGTATAACCCGAAAGTGGTACAGGCAACCATGGGCAGCTTTACCCGGGTAAACGTTCATTACATGTCGCTGCAACCCTTGCTGGCCGCTAATGAACTGCCCGTTTATGGAGCTGTATTGGACGGCAAAAGTATTTACGGAACAGCGCCGGCAGGAGAAGGGCTGCTCCTGATCGGTAATGAAGGCAAAGGCATCAGCGAAGCCTTGCTGCCTTTCATCACGTACCCCGTTACTATCCCAAGGATCGGCGGCGCCGAATCGCTGAATGCAGCGGTAGCTGCGGGGATCATCGTAGCGCAGCTTAAGAGGAGCTAAAAAATCAAAAGTCAAAAAATCAAAAGTCAAAAATCAAATCCAAAATCTGCATCTATTCCCAATCACCTGAACTGTATCGCTTTTATCGGATTGATCTTTTTAACCAGCCAGGTAGGCAGTATCAATGCGAGGTAGCAGACGATAGCCGTGGCGATGCAGATCACGAGTACCTCCCACCAGACAATATGTACCGGCGCCGTGGCCACATAGTAAGAAGCTTCATCGAGCCTGATAAATCCTGTGGCCTGCTGTAGAAAACAGATCCCCAGTCCAACAAACAGTCCGATACCTATACCGGCAGCCGTGATCACCGAAGCATGATACAGAAATACCTGCCTGATCAGTCCGTCGGTGGCGCCCAGCGCTTTCAGGATGCCGATCATACGGGTCCTTTCGAGGATCAGGATCAGCAGGCAGGTGATCAGGTTGATGATGGCCACTACCGCCATTACAATGAAGATCACATTCCGGTTCACGTCCTGGATATTGAGCCAATCGAAGATATTGGGATATACTTCGCGGATGCTGCGGCTCATCCATTCAACCGGCAATGCATCGGAAAGCTGGTGATTGATGCTGTCGATACGCCGGTAATCATGCAGGAATATTTCGTAACCGCCGATCTGTTGCGGCTGCCAGTTATTGACGCGCTGCACCAGCCGAAGGTCGCCGAGAATAAAAAGCTTATCGTATTCTTCAATACCTGTCTTGTAAATACCGGCAACGTTCAGCTTGCGGTAAGTGCGGCTGCCATCGGCCACCGAAATAAAATAGACGGTAACGGTATCGCCGAGGTTGATGCTGAGTTGACTGGCAGTAGGTTCAGACACGAGAATATCTTTGCCGTATGCCGAATCGCCGAACCTGAGCCATCTGCCTTTGGTAAGATAGGGCTGTAACTCGCTGCTGTCGTAACTGCTTTCGATCCCTTTGAGCAGTACACCTTCGATCTCTTTATTCTTTTCGATCACAGCCGACTTGGTAGCGAAGGGCTGCACCCGGTAGATCGCCGGTTCTTTTTTCAGGATGGATTCGATGGTATCATTTCTGCCGATCGGCGTTTCTTCCGCCACCAGCGATTTATTGGGTTCGTATTTCTGAACGCGTACATGTCCCCAGAAACTGAAAACCTTTTTAGAAACGGTCTGCTGAAAACCATTAACAAAAGCAAGTGTTAAGATCATTGCAGCCACGCTCAATGCAGTAGCCGCCACAGAAAGCCTGATGATAAACCGCGAGAATGAACGCTGCCGGCTGAAAGCGATACGTTTAGCTATTTGGAAAGCCAGGTTCAATCGGCATGGTTTTAGTTCGGTCCAAAACTACAGTTGCGCCACCAATGCAGCAAAAAAGCATTGGGAATGTCGTATGTTTAAGCAAGATTTGCGATATGCTAAGATCCTTTTGTTGTGCGTTGATGATATTGATGAGCCTGTCCGGGTTTTGCCAGCGCCTGCCAGACCATGTGTATTCGAAAGATATCCGTACCGTTAAGCTGTTCCAGCAGAACAACCAGGAAACGATGGCGGTGTGGAACCTGAATTCAACCGAATTACTTGAACTTCATTTCGACGATCTCTCCGGCTCTCCTAAAAACTATTACTATACTTTCCAGTTATGCAATGCGGACTGGACGCCGGCCGATGTGAATGTGTTCGATTATATAAAAGGCTATACGCAGAACCGGCTCAGCCAGTACCGGGTTTCGTCGATGGCTTCCACCAGGTACGTACATTACCAGGTACTGCTGCCGGAACGAAATTGTATGCCTGCCAAGAGCGGTAATTACCTGTTGAAGGTGTTCCTGGATGCAGATACATCGAAGCTTGCATTCACCAAACGGATGATGGTGCTCGATACCAAAGTGGGTGTAGGCGCACAAGTGCAGCAGCCTTTCGACAATGAACTGCTGCGCACCCACCAGAAGGTCCAGTTCTCCGTGAATACGCAACAACTGAATATCCTGAGCCCGCAGCAGGTGAAAGCGGTGGTTATTCAGAACAACCGCTGGGATGACGCGGTTTCAGGATTACAGCCTGCTTTCATTCGGGGAAATGTACTTGAATACAATGGCGAAAGGGATTGTGTTTTTCCTGCGGGCAAAGAATACCGCTGGGCCGATCTGCAGAGTTTTCGTTTCCAGAGCGACAGGGTAGACCGTGTGGACAAGACGCGCGAGCCGAATGAAGTTTACATCAAACCCGACCAGGAGCGGAATAACCTGCGTTATATTTTCTTCAGCGACCGCAATGGATGGGATGAGATCAACAGCACCGATGCGTCCAATCCATGGTGGCAGAGCGAATACGGTTATGTTCATTTCACTTTCGTGCCGGCCAATAACCAGCCTTATGCCGGAAAAAATGTATACCTGCTGGGGGAAGCAACCGGTAACCAGATCGGGGATACCTCCAAAATGGAGTACGATGCTTTGCGGGGCGTCTATACAAAAACGATCCTGCTTAAACAGGGCTATTACAGCTATGCTTATGTAACGAGGGATATCCGCCAACCCAATGGCCGATCTGATCCTGCGCTTACAGAAGGCAATTACTGGGAAACAGAGAATCAGTACACCATCTTTTTTTATAATCGTCCTTTCAGCGCAAGACATGATGAACTGGTGGGGATGGCCACCATCAATTCGCGGGTAGCCCGATAGTTTTTTTACCGCAGGGACGCGGAGGCGCAGAGAAAAAAAATCATCCTAACTCCGCGACTCTGCGGTAAAAAAAATGTCCGGAGAGGGAAACTTCCAACTAGGCAGAGATCATGTTTTGTCAATCCCCCCGATTCCCCTACTTTTGCCGCGGCAGGTCTTACACGGCCAGCTCCTGCTGAACCTCCCCAGGGCAGGAATGCAGCAAGGATAAGCGGTTGTAGCGGTGCGATGTGAGTAGCCTGCCATTTTTTTTACCCCTCTGCCCCCTGAAGGGGGAGTTTTTGGGTAAGCACTGTTTACTATCAATCGTCCCATCCGGGATTTACAAACATGAAATTCTTCATCGACACGGGCAACCTGGCCCAGATCAAAGAAGCCAACGATCTAGGTATTCTCGACGGTGTGACCACCAATCCCAGCCTGATGGCAAAGGAAGGCATCAAGGGTGAGGAAGCGATCGCCAAACATTATAAGACGATCTGCGAAATGGTAGACGGCGATATCAGCGCCGAAGTATTGTCTACCGACTTTGCCACCATCGTGGAAGAAGGTAAAAAGCTGGCTGCGATCCATCCCAATATCGTGGTGAAAGTGCCGATGATCAAAGACGGCGTGAAAGCCATCAAATGGTTTACCGATAACGGCATCCGCACCAACTGTACCCTGGTATTTTCTGCAGGACAGGCGATCCTCGCGGCCAAGGCCGGCGCCAGTTATGTTTCGCCTTTTGTGGGCCGTATCGACGACAGCGGCTGGGATGGCATGCAACTGATCGGGCAGATCCGCCAGATTTACGATATCCAGGGTTTTAAAACAGAGATACTCGCAGCTTCTATCCGCAGCGCGCTGCATATTATCCAGGCTGCCGAAATGGGCGCCGATGTATGCACCTGCCCGCTGGATTCCATACTGGGACTGCTGAAACATCCTTTGACCGATATCGGTCTCGCGAAATTTTTGGAAGACGCGAAGAAAATGTAATGATTACGCAGAATTTTTTAGAAGAACGCCGCTTGCGGCGTTCTTCTTTTTGTAGGATCAGAGATCGATCACGCATCTTTCTGCATTGCTCCGTACCGCCGCATCGATGATCTGCATTACCCGGATGCCATCGTCTGCCGTTACAGGCATGGGTTTGTTATTGCGCAGCGCCTGGTAAACGCCGTCGTAATAATCATAATAGTTGCCCTGCAGCGTTGGTATTTTTTCCCTGACCGTCTTTCCGGAAATTTCGGTGTGCAGCAGTCCCTGTTCTGTTTCACGTTCGGTGCCCCAGTCTTCCAGATTGGGTTTGCTGTTCCTGATGAGTTCGGCTTCCTGCACGTCGCCACGGCTTTTTAGAAAACTCCCTTTCCGGCCAAAAATGCTGTAAGCAGGCAAAGGCTCGCGAACCTGGTAGCCGGCTTTGAGACGAACACGGAGCGTAGGATAGTAGAGCAGGATCTCGAAATAATCGTCCACTTTGGAATTGGGCCGGGTAATACGCAGGTCGGCGAATACCGACACCGGCATACCGAACAGGCAAATGGACTGGTCGATCAGGTGCGGGCTCAGATCGTTCAGGATACCGGCGCCCGGGCCGGGGATCTCTTTATGCGGTTTGGGGCTCAACTCATCCTTGAACCGATCGAAATGGATCTCGGCCTCTACGATCTCTCCCAATAAGCCCTGCTTTATGACCTTGGCAACGGTCTTGAAATCGCTGTCCCAGCGCCGATTCTGGAAAACGGAGAGTTTTAGTTTTTTCTGTTCCGCAAGTTTCTTCAGCGCGTAAGCTTCTTCAAGGGTGCTGGTGAATGCTTTTTCCACCACCAGGTGCTTGCCGGCTTCGAGGGCACGACGGGCATAGTCGAAATGGGTGGCGGTAGGTGTGTTTACAACTACCAGCTCAACGGCGGGATCGTTCAGCACTTCGTCTAACGAGCGATAGATCCGGGCTTCGGGGTAGAACCCGGCGGAGTCTGAGCGGGTGCGTTCCCAGATCCCATATAACTGAAAACCTTTATGTAGGTGAATAAACGGTGCGTGAAAGGCTTTTCCTGATAAGCCAAAGGATAAAACAGCAGTTTTGATCGGATCCATTTAGTTGCGGGGGTTAGTAGGACTAAAAATAGCAAAAACCGCCGGAAAATGCTAATGGGGACCCTGCATGCCAGTTATGAACATCCGGGTTTCCGTTATCAGGGGCTATTGTAAATGTAAATAGTGGGCTTTATCTTGTTCTGGTACCCAATTACACACCAAAACGATTGCTATGAACACACAAAAATTCCTGGTCTCCGGGATCGTAGGCGCCATTGTATCTTTTTTTGCCGGCTATCTTATCTACGGCACTTTGCTGATGGATTTTTTCAAACACAATACAGGCTCCGCCACCGGGGTTCCGAGAGAGATGTCGGAAATTATCTGGTGGTCGCTGATCGTGGCCAATCTCTGCTGGGGATTGCTGTATTCTTATATTCTCAACCGTGCCGGCGCCAATTCGCTGGGGGCGGGTGCAGGTACAGGCTTCGTGATCGGCCTGCTCTTCACTGCCGCAGCTGATCTTACCATGTATGCCACTTCCAATGTTTCGAACTCTACCGGAACGTTCGCAGATATTGCCTGCGGCGCCGTAATGGGCCTGATCGTTGGCGCTGCCGTAGGACTCACCAACGGCATGCAGGCGAAGAAAGCGGCTGCCTAAGCTGAACTTATTTATCAGCACCAAACGAAAAAGCGGCCATCGGCCGCTTTTTCTATAATTGAGGCAAAGAAACTATTCGATCACCCGGGTCCAGGTCTGCACCAGGGGAGTTCCGTCGGTAGCGCCGGCGGCGAGCTTGATCTGGTCGGCATTGAGTACTGTGATCGTTGCAGGCATATAGGCCGTCCGGTTTTCGGGCCTGAGCACCTGTACCGAAATGGAGCTGCCATCCGCGCTGATCTGTTTCCAGAGTGCCTGACCGGGTTTGATGCCATCCTGCGGATCGGATTTATCCACCACTACTGCGTTGCTGGCGATCGCCGATACATCGATGGTGGCGCCTACCAGGTTTTTGCCGGTATTGGCAGATTCGAGTTTCCAGCGGCCATTGAGGGTAAAACTATTGTTGAAATTGCCGGGGATGGCTTTTATGACATTGCAGCTCACGAGTAAGAACACAACGAATAAAAAATCGGTTATTCCACTATCGGTTATCTTCTTCATGTCTGAGCTGTTTGCATTTATCGGACTGCATAGTTACTTTGTTTTCCTGCGATAATCATTGCAGCTTTGCCGTAAAAAATTGCATTATTCTCACTTCCGGGCGGGGCCCACAGAAAGGGCGGCCGCCCGCCGCCAGGTCTGAACCAGCTCTTTGCCGGAACGGGTAGAACCGGACAGTTTCAGCGAGTCGGCTGTGAGTATAAGGATCGATGCCGGCCGGTACTCCAGCGAACTGATACAGCTATTGCATAAATTATTCAGCGTAAATCCGGCGCTTACACTTACGATGTCTTTCCAGATAATATCGTTGGGCCGAACGCAGTAGGCATTGTTGACGAGCGTGGAAACAACTGCATAACCATCCGCATCCAGCGGGGTAACAGTAATGGTGGAGCCGAGCAGCGCATCATCATCCGTGGTGGTTACCATGGTCCAGTTGCCGTTAAGCGAAAAACTCGAATGCGGAACACGCTTGAACAGACCGCAGCCCATTGCCAGCACAACTGCGAATGTTGCTGCCAATGCTATTCTTTTTTTCATACAACTGTTTGTCTGCTGCATAGTTATTGTTTTGTCTGCATTAATGCATTGCAGTGTTCGTAGAAATACTTGCAAAATTTACTGTTGATCAATGCCTTAACATTCTATTTACAGTTTTATTTGTTTTATAATGCATCGCGTAGTAATTTTGCACCCTGAAAAGAGCGAAGTATACGTATACGCATGAATCTCACGGGTGATTTGATCTGAAGTCCTCTTCTAACGGTTGAAATTGGTTCTCCCTGATTCGCTCAACATTTATTAACGTAAAAATGGAAATATTATGAAGAATAATGTCATGCCTTCTATTGTCCAGATCGAAGCAAATACGCTTCAGCAACTGGTTCAGGAAGTAAAAGAAACTGTAGCAACAGACGTAAAAACATCAAAACAACCGGTTTTCGGCGCAGTCGATCTCTGGAATGTAAACCGGAAAAAGAAAACGGCGCGGCTGGCGTCTTACCGGAACTTTTAATTCGAGCTGAGATTGCAGATTTTGGAATTTTGGAATTGGGAAATTACAATTCCGAAATTTCGAAATTCCAAAATCTCATCTGCAATCGCAACTTACAGTAGAACTTTCCTCAGGATCACCATCCCCCGGTATTCTTCCTTCATTACGGGGAAAGGAAGTGTGAGGGTTCCATATTCGGTGTACCCCATTTTGTGATAGAATGCAAGCGCCTCTGCGCTGCTGTCCATCGCTTTCAGGAAGATCCGGTCCTGGCCATGCAGGCGGGCGATCTGTTCGCTGAACAGCATCAGTTGTTTTCCTATGCCTTTGCCCGCGGCTTTGCGGTGCAGGTAAATGCGCTCGATCTCGAGTGATGGGTTGTATTCCGCGTCTTCCGGATACAGATGTAATTTCAGTTTCAGATAACCTACGGGTTCTTCCTGCTCATAAACGAGGTAATGAAAATTATTGGGATCTGCCAGTTCTGCCCGGATCTTTTCCTCCGCGTAAGCGTATTCATTCATATACCAGTCCGCGCCACCCGGCAGCCAGAGATGCAGGTAATATTCACGGTAGATGTCTTTGGCAAGTGAAGACAGCAGGGCGGCCTGGTTGATATCGATAGCTTCTATCCGCAGAAATTTATTTTTGGATCCATTCAAACTGCGCCGAGCGCGGGATATCCTCGAATGCCTGGCGGAATGAATCGGGCAAAGCTGCGAGCTTACGCAGGCGCGTGTCCATCCAGGCGCCATCCACGGTTATTACCGCGCACAATGTATCCCCACCGCGCCAGATCTCATGCACCATTGTCCAGCGGCCTGCATCCGGCGTACTTTTCAACAACTGTACGCTGATCGTCAGTTCGTCCGTATACCTGATCTCTTTTTTGAAAACACATTCTTCCCGGAACAGGATAGGGCCCAGCTGGTGCTGCAGCATGGCGGCAGGGGTAAGCCCGCAATCGGTCATCAGCGATATCCTGGCAAAAGCGCCCCAGTCGTAATACACGGAATGCCGTACATGAAAATTCGGATCGAGATCGCTCCATCTCACCTGGATGCTTTTGTTGTAACTGGTCATGAGAAGATTTCTGGAGCGAAAATACGGGAATGAATCTCGAATACGGAAGATTGCATTTCGAAGGGAGAAGGATTTACCGCCAGGGCGCTGGGACGCGGGGGTACGCAATGAATTTGAATGCGCTATCCTTGCGGAACTTCGCGTACCCGGCGCCTTCGCGGTGAAATTAAATATTTGTTACTACCATAACTGTTTTCCCTGGTAAAAGTCCAGCACCTTGGAGCGGAGCAGGTAATCATATCTTGCAGCGATAAGGTTGGAAGTGGCGCGGTCCAGGTTGTTCTTGGCGATCGTGTACTCCACAGAGGTATTCACGCCCGCATTGAAACGTACTTCAGCGGCTTTGAAAGAGCGGGTGAACTCTTCCACCTGCCTTGACAGTGCCTGGTAACGTTCGAACGCACTGTTCATGTTTACATAAGCCTGGTCAACCGCCTGGCGTACCTGGGTCTTTACCGTCTGCGCTTCGAAGCCGGTACGGTTTTCCAGGATCTGCGCCTGTTTTATCCGGCTCTTTGCCAGCAATCCATTCAGGATAGGGAACTGGATGCCGATACTGAGCGATGAGTTGAAATTATTTCTCCACTGGTCCAGGTACGAGATCTTCTGGCTTCGGTATACGCTCTGCGGTTCGAACACAGGCACTTTGCTTCCGCTGATGGTAACATAACTATTGGTGGCCACATCGGAAACGCCGAGCAGGTCCTGCCGGCTCGCCACGCTGGAATAATTGGTACCCAGGCCTCCGTTGAAACTGAGCGTAGGCAAACGCTGACCTTTCGCTGCAAGCACCCTTTTCTGCGCACTCAGGTTGCGTAGTTCCGCCGCTTTTACGATAGCTAGTTGCTGGGTGGCTGTGGCATAGATATTATCGGGGGTGCCATCGTAAAGAACGGGGGCATCCTGTGCATTGATCGGTTCGAGCTGCACGGCGGCGTTGTAGGGAACATTCATTAACTGCGCAAGGGTAAGTTTGGCGGTTTCCACCGTGTTGCGGATATTGATCACAGAGAGCTCATCACTTGCAAGCTGACCTTTCAGATCGTAGAGCACGGAAGGAGCGATGGCCCCATTGTTGTTGAGGATATCGAGCCGGGCCACCTGGTTGCGTGTTACTTCTACCTGGTTGCGGGCTATCGTCAGTTGTTCCTGGCCGCTCAATACCTGCAGGTATGCAAGGATCACATTGATGGTGATATTCTCTTTGGCCTGCTGCCAGTCCATCTGGCTGGCTTTATAACTGAGTTCAGACTGTTTGATATTATTTCTCACCGAAGAACCATTCCAGATGGTAACGCTGGTATTGATATCGTAGTTGGCAAAATTGATCTGCTGCGTTACATAGCTGTTGGTGAACGGATCGATACTGCGGCCCTGGTTCAGCCCATGGTAGATGCTGCCGGCGATAAACGGAAGCTGGTTGCCCTTCGCCTGTTCGTAGTTCACTTTATCAGACTGGCTCTGGTACTCGGCCTGCCGCACCTGCAGGTTGTTGTTGATGGCCGTTTCCACGCATTGTTTCAGGGTCAGTTGTTGGGCAATAGCGGTTTGTGCTGTAAGCGCCAGCAGGCAGGCGATAATGGTTCTCACGTTGTTCATTGTTTGATACAGTCAGTTATTTTTTTTCGATCCGTCCGTCCAGCAGGTGAATGATCTGCTGACCATAAGCTGCATTTTTTTCCGAATGGGTTACCTGGATGATGGTGACCCCGTCTTCTGCATTGATCTTTTTAAACAGTTCCATGATGTCTTCACCCTGCTTCGAATTCAGGTTACCGGTGGGCTCATCTGCCAGCAATAATTTTGGTTTGGCCACCAGCGCCCGTGCAATACCCACCAGTTGCTGCTGCCCGCCCGAGAGCTGTGAAGGGAACAGGTCTTTCTTGCCCACGATCTGGAACCGGTCCAGGATATCGGCCACGATCGCCTGCCGCTCGGAACTTTTAATGCTTTGGTACAGTAGGGGCGTTTCAATATTCTCATATACTGTCAGTTCGTCGATCAGGTGGTAAGCCTGGAAAACGAAACCGATGTTCTGTTTGTAGAGTTCAGAACGCTGTTTGTCTTTGATCTTGTACACGTCCTGCCCCAGAAACCGGTAGCTGCCCTCAGAAGGCTCGTCGAGCATGCCGATGATGTTCAGCAAGGTGGATTTACCCGAGCCGGAAGGCCCCATGATGGAGATGAAAGCGCCCTCGTTTACGGTGAGGTTGATGTCTTTAAGGATAAACATGCGGTTATTGCCGCTGTTATGCCATTTGTAGATTTTCTGCAGTTCGATCATAAGTGTCAGTTAACCGGTTTGGTTTTGCCAAATGCTGTGCCATTATTATAAAGCACTTATTTACAGCGTTTTATATTTAAACCAGCCGCCGGATGTTCAATAATGAACAGCAAGTGTACGAAAACGAACAGTGGGATTATTTTGAATTTTAGATTTTGGAATTGCGGCTGTCTCGCTGCAAAAGAAGGTTCGCTGGAAGAAAAACGAAGTTAAGAAGATAAAAAGAGTAGCGCTTTCCGGCTTCTTCTTCACTTCGTTTTTCTTTTATTGAAACTTCCCGAACTGATCCATCAAGTTCAATTCCAAAATTTCCCAATCCAAAATTTACGATCATTCCGTTCTCAGACTATTCACCGGGTTGGCGAGGGCGGCTTTGAGGGCGCGATAGCCCACGGTGAGCCACGCAATGACGATAGATGCCCCGATCGTCATTGCGAAAATGCTGATGCCCAGCGGGATCCGGAACGTATAGTTTTCCAGCCACTGGTGCATGAAGTACCATGCGATCGGCGTAGCGATCACGAAGGCGATCAGGATCAGCAGCGTAAATTCTTTGGACAGCAGGAAAACGATATTGCTCACCGAAGCGCCCAATACCTTGCGGATGCCCATTTCCTTGTTGCGTTGCGCTGCCATGAACGAGATCAGCCCGTATAAGCCGAGGCAGGAAATAAAAATAGCGATGGCGGCAAAAATGGTATACAACTGCGAGAGCTGCCTTTCCTGGCGGTAAAAATCGGCGATCTTCTGATCCAGGAACTGGTATTCGAAAACAGTACTGGGAAAGGTCTGGTTCCATAAGCGCTCAACATTTGCGATGGTAGACCTGAATTTGGCGGGAGACACTTTCAGGTTCACCACACCATATACATCAGCCCAGGTGCTCATGATGACCGGGGCAATGGGCTGACGGAAAGAACTGGCATGAAAATCCCTGATCACGCCAACGATCACTCCTTTCTTAATGCCATCCCAGAAATCCACTTTTTTGTTGATGGCATCTGCAGGATTATGCACGCCCAGTTTTTCGAGCAGTTTTTCATTTACCACGAATTCTCTTACCGAGTCGCTCGGCAGATAGGGTCTGCCTGCAATGAACTGGAGGTTGTACATGCGGAAATAACCGGTATCGGCCCATTTCAATGCGGCGCCAAAATCTGTTGGTTTGGGTGAATTGTTGTATTTGAAATCGCTGTTCCAGCCGAAATTATCGGCGGGGCTCGCAAAGCTGAAACTAAGGGCCTCGATGCCGGGATCCTGTTTGAGTTGTGCGGCCAGCACGGCGGTTTTGGAGCGGCTCACGCTATCGCCCGGGAAAGGAATATTGATGATCGCTTCTTTATTGAAGACCATATCGGCGTTATTGAAATAGCTCATCTGTTTTACCACTACCAGGGTGCCGATGATCAATACCTGCGCGATCACGAATTGCAATACTACCAGCGCCCGGCGCAATGAAATCGATGCTGTGCTTCTGGAAGCGATGCGATTCTTCAGTGCATTGATCGGGCTGAAGCCGGATAATACCAGCGCAGGGTAAAAGCCCGAAAGCAAGGTAACGGCAGCAAATGCCGCAACAAGGAATAACAGCAATGACGGATCGGTGAATGGTTTGAAAGCAAGATGCGTCTGCAACAGGTTGTTGAGCAGCGGCAATACCAGCATCACGATCAGCAGCGAAACCAGCAGGGCGAAGAACGCGATCAGCGCTGTTTCACCTATGAACTGCAATACGAGTTGCCGCCGGTTACTGCCCAGTACTTTTCTGATGCCTACTTCTTTGGAGCGGTTCACCGCCTGTGCGGTGGCCAGGTTCACAAAATTTACGCACGCGATGATGAGCAGGAACAGCCCGATCAGACTGAGCGCCGTGATCAGTTCGCGGCTGAAAGTGCGTCCGTTGAAATTGCCGAACCTGTCGTCGTAATGCATGTCGGTCATGGGCTGAATGGTGAAGCCGTCTTTTACATAGTCGGCCGGTTTATGTTTCTTCACGAATGCACCCAGTGTGGCGTCGAACTGTTGGGGCGTGTAACCGGAAGGGAATTGCACGAATGTGTAGGCGTTGCTGAACGTGCTTACCCAGTCGTTCAGATTGCTTTTGATGCCCGTGTTATTGAGTGTGGGCCAGGACATCACGATCTTAAGCGGGAAGTCTGAGTTTGCGGGAATATTATCCAGTATGCCGGTTACTTTCACCGAAAGCTTTTTGCTGCCGATCTGCACGATCCTGCCGATGGATGACTGCCAGCTGCCGAAATACCTTTCGGCCGTTTCTTTCGTCAGGAAAGCCATATTGGGTTCAGCCATGGATTTTTTTATATCGCCTGTCAGTACTTTGAAATCGAACATATCGAAGAAAGACGCTTCCGAATAGAACACGCCCTCTTCTTCCTTGAATTTTTTCACGATCTCGCCATTGCTGCCGGGAATGACCACCTGCTGGTTATCATTCTCGAAGATGGAAGCCACATTCTTCAGCTGGGGATAATCTACCCGCAGGCCATTCGCCACCGGAAAGGGAACGCCGGCGGAGTAATTGGTGCGTTCGGGGCCTTTAAACACGGAAACGACCCGGTAGATCTCATTCTTTTTAGAATGGAAATCGTCGAAACTCCTTTCATACCTGATCACCAGGAACAGCAGCAAACAGGCGGCCATACCCACGGCAAGACCTGTGATATTAATGACAGCATAACTCTTATTCCTTTGCAGGCTTCTGAATGCGATGGTGAAATAACTTTTGAGCATAACAAGGGTTTATTCAGTTCGTAGGTTTTTTACCGGATTTGCGAGAGCCGCGCGGTAGCACTGGAAGGAAATGCATAGCAGTGCCGCGGCGAAGGTCACGAGTGCTACCGCAAGAAAGCTGGACCAGCTTTGTTCAATACGATATACATAGTTTTCCAGCCATTTGCCGGTGATCCTGAATGCCAGTGGCCAGGCTATGATATTGGCGATCAGCAGAAGGAGTGCATAGTCTTTGAGGAACAATGAAATGATATTACCTGCCCCGGCTCCAAGCACTTTTCGTACGGCTATCTCCCGGGTACGCTTTACAAGGGTAAACGTTACGATCCCGAAAATGCCGGTCAGAACGATAATGATCATCAATACAGTTGCCATCCTTGCAGCGCGCTGCAATTGTAGTTCGGACTGGTACAGCAGCTGGAATTTATCATCCATAAAGAAAAAATCGAACGGTGCCTTCCGCGCCATGGACTGCCATTTATTTTTTAGCAGGGAGATACTGCGGGCAATATCTCCACCCTGCAGTTTAACGGTCAGAAAGCGATAATTTTTGGTATCCATGACCTGTGCAAATACAACAGGCCCGGCTGTTTCCTGGAAAGTGGAATAATGATAATCTTTGATCACGCCTGCAACAGTAAACACAACATTGGCAGATGGCAGCCTTATCTTTTTTCCGGTAACAGGTCCTGTAAGACCCAGTGCTTTTACCGCCGATTCATTCAAAACCAGCTGGCGCGGCGTATAGCCGCCGTCCGTCTTAAAAAAAGAGCCTTCTTTCAGGGTTAACCCGAAGGTGGCTGCATAGTTAGCATCCGCAGCAATACCTGGGATGTAAACGGGCCTTGCATCCGAGCCCTCAGGTACAAGATCATAGCTTACAGGCGGTTTCCGGTCGGGCACTTCAAAAGCCAGACTTGCATTTTTCACACCAGGCAATTGTTTGAATGCGTCGCGGATCGCTTCCATTTTCAATACCCCGGCGGAGTCCCACTGCTTGGGAAATGCATAAACGGCCATCAATCGCTCCTTATCATAACCCAGGTCGCGTGTGAAACAGTAGTTCACCTGCCTGCTGATATTCACAGCGCTTATAAACACAATGATCGCAAGGGTAAACTGCACCACCAGCAGCGTTCTCCTGAATACGAGCGCGCTTTTTGCGGTATTCATCTTGCCTTTGATGGCTGCAACGGTATTGGATGCGCTCAGTACAAATGCAGGATAGATGCCCGCGACAAACCCAGTTGAGAGTATCAGCGCCGTCAGTAACAATATCTCTCCCGGCGTAAACTGCCAGACCGATGGGAGTGTTGTATTCATCACCTGCCCGAAGTAGGGGAGCAGGAGTTGGTAAAAAAACACCGATAAGACCCCGGCAGCTATGGTAAGCGCCATTGATTCTGTTAGGTATTGGAATATCAGCTGCTTTCTCTCGCTGCCGAATACTTTTCGAAGGCCGATCTCTTTTAGCCGGTAAGAGGACGTGCCGATACTGATATTGACAAAATTGATCACCGCCATCAACAGGATAAATCCTGCAACGAACAACAGGGTTGTGATCATTCTTTCAACGGCTGCATTGTTGTCCTTCAAATAGTAGCTTCTCACCGGCGCCAGTTCTACTTTTATATTTCCTTTGATGCTGGCATCGGCGCGGTTGGCTACCAGATCGGCTGCAGGTTTTGCAAGTTGTTCCGGTTTCACGCCGGGCCTCAGCCGGATCATGCCAAGCACATAGGTGTTTGCCCATGACTCTTCGAGGTCGTTTACCTGGAAATACCGGCTGCCTTTGAATGGAAGAAATACGCTATAGCCTGTTGGACTTATGATATGGGTAACGGAATTTTTTGGTATTTGTTTCAATACGCCAGACACCAGGTAGTCCTGCGTCTGGCTGGTTGTGGTGGTGATCGTTATCGTTTTATTGATCGCATCCGGGCTGCCGAAGAGGCGGGTGGCAAGATCTTCAGTGATGACCGCGGAATTATTGTTTGCGAATGCCTGCCGGCTGTTGCCGTATAGCAGTTTGAAACCGTACATGGAAACCAGGGTCGTATCCCCAATGGAGATCTCCTCTTTATAGTGGTTATCGCCGGCAGATACTACATTGGTTACCGGGTTATACCGATAGTAGTTCTCAACCAGGTCGGGATAACTCTCCTTCAGCGCGCGCGCTAACGGCGCTATGGTAGTGATATCGAGCCCCGAATTTTCCTGCTTCCATTTGCTTTTCAGGATATATTGATCACCTGCCGCTGATAATCCTGCATTCACCTGCTTCTCATTGATCACATAGGCAGCGATCAGCATAGTAAAACAGATGCCTATCCCCAGACACAATACATTAATCGCAGAGAACAGTTTGGGCCTGACAAGATGCCGTAATCCTATAATGAGATAGTTTTTAAACATAAGCGTTATTCGATTATTGCAAGGTCAATCTTATGCTGCCGCTGCTGGCATTTACCCTTACCTGCGATCCGCCGCCGTTCAATGCACCGTCGATCCGCTCCTTATCCTGTGTACCCCTGAAATTGCTGAGCGTTTCGCTGCGGATATTATCGGCGGTAAGGCGCAGGTCCATACCCTTGTTTTTCGGCAACTGCAGGTAGATATTGCCGCCCGAGTTGCTTAGCCTGATGCCTTTACTTACATCGGTGATCACCACATCCATGCTGCCGCCGCTGGTGGAAGCATCTACACCGCCGGTCAGATCTTTCAGCGTGATGCTGCCACCGGAAGTATGGGTGGTCAGATCGCCGGAAATATGATCGCCATGAATGCTTCCGCCACTGGTGGTGGCATGGATAGTACCTTGCAGCTGCGTAAGATGCAGGCCGCCGCCCGAAGTGCCGAGCGTGATGCGGCCGGAGCAGTTCTCCGCATCCACATTGCCGCCGGAAGTTGACAATTCAATATCGTCTTTCGAATTTTTGATAGTGATATTGCCGCCCGAAGTTTTTCCGTCCATTTTTCCACCGAGGTTATCGATCACAAGATTGCCGCCGCTGGTCTGGAACTCATGCGTACCGTTGAGTGCGGAAAGTTTAATACTTCCGCCACTGGTAGAAAGATCGGTAGACACCGCGGTGGGAACATATATCCTGAAAGAAATATTCAGCGCATTTTGCCAGTCCCAGTCGCGGCTTTCCCGGCGTTTTGATTTGGCCGTAGCCGTAAGTTTACCGCCGCTTACTGAAACTGAGACGTCATAGTCCGCCAGCCGCTGTTTGATCTCATCGCGCGATAATTCTTCTTTCCTGCCATTGCCGCTGACGAACATCTCTACCCGCGGATTTGCGGCGGCTTCGCCGATTACGGTGATATGCCCGCCCGAGGTTTCGGAGTGAACGCTGGTGATCTTACTGCCTGCAAAGCGTTCTGTGCTGTACGGTTCTTTATCTTTCTGTGCCTGCGCCTGAAAGGCAAGAAGCAGCATAAAAGCAAGGGTTGTTGTTTTCATGGTTGTATGTTTTAAAGTTATTCGGTTCTTAAATTTTTTACAGGGTTTGCCATCGCGGTGCGCATTGTCTGCGCAATTACAGCTGCCAGAACCACCACCAGTACAAGCAGAAGCGGCATTGCGAGCAGTGTAGCGCTGAACCGGATCCTGTTCGCGAAATTTCTCAGCAGCGCATTACCCGCCAGGTAAGACACCGGAAGGGCGATCATGCCCGACAGCGCCAGCAGGGAAATAAGGTTGCGCGTCAGCAGCAGGGTAATACTGGCTACGCCGGCGCCCAGCACTTTCCGGATGCTGATCTCTGCAGCCCTTGTCTGTGCTGTGTACACTGTGATGCCGAAAATTCCAAGACAGGCGAGCAGAAGGGTAAGCAGCGAGAAAAATGCCAGCGTTTCGATGCTGCTGGTATTTTTGTATACGTGTTCAAATTCCTCGTCAAAAGTGGAATAGCTCCACGGCGTATGAGGATTTAGTACTCGCCAGTCGGCTTGCAGCGATGCTATTGTTGCCGCATCCGCCTTTCCCTGCAATTGGATACTTGCATATTGGAATTGGGATGGAATATACCTGAACGCCATCGGCCCCATTTCCCGCATCATATTCTCGTATTGAAAATCCTTCAGTATCCCCACAACGCGCATTTCTTTACGCACGGCACTGCTTAGTTGCTTGTTGTCATTTTCCTGGAGAGACAATAACTGTCCGAGCGCATTCCCGGCATCGCCCAGTTTCAATGCTTCCACCGCTTTTTCATTGAGGATTATGTAACTGTCTGCAGTATCCCGGACGTTTGCGGGGAAACCTGTGCCGGCGACAAGTGTAAGCCCCATGGTCTTAACGAAATTGGTATCGACTGCATAATAGGCAAGCTTCACCGGCTCGGCTGAAGCGGTTACACTGGCCTTCGCATAATTCTGCACATAGGTGCCAAGCAATGCGGAACCGGCAGTTATTTGCCTGACATGGTTATCGTGAGAAAGCCGGGCGTTCAATTTTTTATAATCGGTACCATTGAGCGGCAGGTGAATGAATTGTTGACGCGAGAACCCATAATTGGCAGTGAACATGTGGCGGTCCTGCATATAAATGACTGCGAGCATACTTACCAGTACCAGGGATACAGTGAGTTGCACTGTTATCAGGATCTTCCTCAGTGTAAGCCCCCGAAAAAACATAACACCTTTAAGGTTTTTAAGTGTTTCAAGTGGTTTAAAGGATGAGAGTATCCACGCAGGTAAAGTTCCCGCCAGAATTGCGACGAGTATGGTGAACACTGCAAAATAGGTAAGCGTGCCCGCGTCCAATTGTAATGCGACGCCATTTTTTGCCAGAATATCCGGGTTGATCAGACGCACGATGAAATAGCCGGCAGCCGCAGACATAACCGACATCAGGAAAGCTTCCATAAAAAACTGGATAAATACCTGCAGCCTGCCGGCTCCCAGCAGTTTTCTAACGCCCACTTCCCGTGCCCTTGCCAGCGAGCGGGCAACAGACAGGTTGGTATAGTTAAAGCACGCAAACAAAAGCACTATAAGACCGATGCCCATCAGCGAATAGAGGTAGATCATCGATACGCCCGATCCGAAATTACTCTCGAGCCGTTCAAACTGAGGTGACATATCCGTTACCGGCTGCAGCCGTAACCTGAATTTTTTTACCTGGCCGCGCATTTGTTTCAGGGCCAAATCAGACAATGACGACAAAGAGGCGTTTGCATCTGAGCGGGTAATTCCTGGTTTTAGCCTGACAAATGTGTAACTGGTCTGAAAGTCCGACCAATTATCTGTTGTGCGTCCGACCTTCTCAGTCTTTTCCAGCAAGGGCAAAGTTGACATTGATACGTACACATCTTTTATCAGGTGGGTTTTGAAAGCAGGCGCCTGCAGAATACCAGTAATAATGAAGTCCTCATCGAACTGTGCCAGGTGTATGCTTTTGCCAATCGGGTCCGAACCCGGAAAGAATTTTGCGGCCGTCTCGGTTGTCAGGATAACGCTTTTTGGCGCTGTCAGCGCAGTTCTTTTATCACCCGATTGCAGGTTGAATGCAAAAAGATCGAACAGGGATGGTTCTGCAAAAAGTCCCTCCAGTTCCAGGGTCCGCGAATTGGCTGAAGCGTCAGAGATGATACCGCGTTTCAGCCGCGTTACCTGTTCTGCAACATCAAATTGTTTCAATGCAGCCGCCAGAGGCAGGGCAGTGCTTGCAAAACGGGTGGCGCCGCTTTTGGTTTCAGCATCGGCTGTAACCCTGTATAGGCGGTCTGTTGCCGGATGTGCTTTGTCATAGCTGAATGCTTCTGCCACGATTGAAATGATCAGCAGCCCAACAGCCATGCTCATGGCTAAACCGAACAGATTGACGGCCGAAAACAATTTGTTCTTAAGAAAATTTCGCCATGCAACTTTTAAATAATTTTTTAACATGTACTTGTTATTTAGACATAAGACTGCACCGTCATTCCGTTCTCAGGCTCTTCACAGGGTTTGCCACTGCTGCTTTTATCGCCTGGAAACAAACTGTCAGGAATGCGATCATCAGTGCTGCAAAACCAGCCAGCGCAAACACCCACCAACTCAATTGTATCCGGTAGGCGAAATCCTGCAGCCAGGTATGCATGGCGTACCAGGCGATGGGGAATGCGACTATTGCCGATACCAGTACCAGAGCCAGCAGGTCTTTCGACAAAAGCGTTACGATCGACGACACGCTTGCGCCCAGCACTTTGCGGATGCCCACCTCGCGGGTTCGTTGTTCAGCTGCATAGGTAACCAGCCCGAACAAGCCCAGGCAGGCGATGATAATGGCAAGTATAGCAAAAGCAATCGCCACTTTTCCCACTCGTTGTTCGGCGCGATACATATTATTGAATGCCTCATCCATGAACTGGTAATTGAAAGGAACCGCCGGGTTCAGCGCTTTCCATTTTGCTTCTATCTGTTTTAAAAGCGGCTGCAGGTTACTGGCCGATACTTTGAAAGAAGTGATACCAGGATGGGTTCTCAGCATCATACTCAGGGGGCCGATATACTGGTGCATCGATTCGAAATGGAAGTTCCTGACAACACCAATGATCGTATAGGCAGACAGGTTGGTGCCGGGCGGCCCCTGGGTATTACCGTATAGTTTTTTTCCAATAGGATCAGCATACCCCAGGCGCTGGGCAGCGGACTCATTGATGACAATCGCTGTGGAATCGGTGCCGAAATCCTTTGAGAAAAAACGGCCGCGCGCCATTTCCATGCCCATGGTGTTCAGGTATTCTTCGTCCACGGACCAGATCTGCATATTCAGTCCGCTTTTGCTGTCGATCACGGCTTCTTTAGAGAAAGTATTGTCATTGCGGGAAGAGGGAACGGGTAAAAATCCGCTTACCGTTCCTGTTTTAATCCCGGGCATTTTAAGCACATCGTTCTTAAATGCCTGGAGGTTATTACCAAGCGAGCCAGTATTGAAAACATTCAGTACCTGGTCTTTCTGAAATCCAACCCGCGTCGTGCGGATATAATTCAGTTGGTTATACACGATTACCGTTCCTACGATAAGGATAATAGAGGTGGCAAACTGAAATACCACCAGCGCATTCCGCAGCCGGCTGCGTTTAAAACCGGTACTGATACTGCCTTTGAGCACAGCTACAGGCTTGAATGCTGATAAAAAGAACGCCGGGTAACTGCCGGCCAGTAACCCGATGACCAACGGAAGCAGTAACAGAAAAACAAGCGGCTTAGGCGAGAACAAAACGGCCGGCACCAATGTTTTCCCGGAAATATCATTGAACAGCGGCATTACCAGCCAAACGATCAGCAGGGCAATCAGCAGCGAACCCAGCGCCATCAGTGTTGATTCTACCAGGAACTGGCTGATCAAGGACTTTTTATCTGAGCCCAGCACTTTACGGATGCCTACTTCCTTAGCCCGGTTGGCGGAACGGGCTGTGGACAGGTTCATAAAATTGATACAGGCGAGTAACAGTACAAATAGTGCAACAACAGAAAATACATAGACATATTGAATATTGCTGTTTACGCCAAGCTCAGCGGTCCGGTCTGATTTAAGGTGAATATCTGTGAGCGGAATAAGACTGTAGAACAGGTAGTTGCCCGATTTTTTGAACTCATCCATGCTGTTGATCTGCATGAATTGTTTCGCCTGTGGCATGATGTATTTGTCGATGAAATGATCAAAGTTTTTCTCAAATGCCTTATAGTCTGTACCCTCGCGCAATACAAGGTAAGTTTGAAAATTATGGCTGAGAAAATTTCCGAAATTATACTGCACATTCTTCATGGACAACAGGAAATCAAACCGGAAATGCGAATTAGCCGGCATGTCTTTGATAACAGCGTTTACTTTGAAGAGGCGGTGATCGCTTAATTCCAGTTTTTTTCCAACAGCATCTGCTGTGCCAAAGTATTTCTGTGCAGTGCTCTCGGTTAATACTGCGGTGTTAGGCTCCGTAAGCGCATTCCGCGTATCGCCATGCAGGGCCGGGAAGCTGAATACGTTGAAGAAAGTGGAATCTGCATACCCTACGCGTGCTTCATCCAGGAACTGCGTGCCTTTTTTAACCAGTTGAGGACCGTCATAATAAACCCGGGTATATTCCTCTACCTGTGGATAGTCCTTTTTCAGGGCAGCGCCCATTGGATCGGAAGTCACCGCCAGTTTCAGTTCGGTGCCGCCGAACTTGATATCGGAATTGATCCGGTATATCCGGTTTGCCTTGGCATGGTATCTGTCAAAGCTCAGCTCATTCACTACATACAGCGTGATGAGGATAAATGAGGCCAATCCGATGGAAAGGCCTATGATATTGATCGCGGCAAAAGCCTTGTTCTTCCAGAGGTTTCGAAGGGCGATCTTGAGATAGTTCAGCAACATGAGTGGTTATTTTAAATGATCTTAATGTTGAACCGGAACTTCGTTCAACGTTTAAGACCGATCATTGTTACTCCGTCCTTAAACTCTTTACCGGATTCACCAAAGCGGCTTTGACCGACTGGATGCTGACCGTGAGTAAGGCGATCAACACTGCCGCAAGCCCGGCAAGGATAAAGATCCACCAGCTGATCTCCGTCCGGTAAGCAAATGCCTGCAGCCAGCTATGCGTACCATACCAGGCGATCGGGAAAGCGATCAGCGCCGCGATCGCAACCAGTAAAAGGAAATCCCGCGATAACAGCGCGAACAGCGAAAGCAGGTTGGCGCCAAGCACTTTCCTGATCCCGAATTCTTTTGTACGCTGCTCTGCCGTGAACATCACAAGACCCAGCAAACCCAGGCAGGAAATGAAAATAGCCAGCAGGGAAAAATACCTCGACAGGCTGCCCACCAGCTGTTCGCTTTTATACAGTTTTTCAAATTCCAGGTCGGAAAACTTGTAGGTGAAAGGGAATGCGGGGTTCAATGTTTTGCAGAGCGCTCCGAGTGAGGCGATCGCTTCGCGGGTCTTTCCGGCTTTGATGCGAACAAGCATCTGGCCATTGTCTTTCCGTTCGCTCAGCCGCAGTATCAGAGGCTGTATCGCTTCGTGCATTGAATTGAAGTGAAAATCCCTGATCACACCTACGATCGTTCCCTTTGTACGCCACATGGTGATCTGCCTGCCTATAGGATTCTTATAACCGATCTTTTCAACTGCGGCCTCATTTAAAATAAAATTGGCTGTATCGGTCGGAAAATCTTTGGAAAAATCCCTCCCGGCCGCGAGTTGCAGTTTCATGGTCTTCACAAAATCGTAGCCTACGGTCTCCGGCGTGAATTGAGGCATTGTATTCGGCGCCTTACCTTCCCATTCGACGCCGCCGGTGCCATTCGTCATCAGGGTGGGCGCCTGGTCGATATGTGTGATGGACTCGATCGTTCCATCGGCAAGCGCCTGCTGTTTGAACACTGGGTACTTGCTGGCAAGCGCACCTTCGAGCGGAATATACAGCAGGTTACCGCGATCGTAGCCGATGTTTTTAGACTGAATAAAGCTGACCTGCCTGGAAACCACCACTGTTCCGATGATCAATACGATCGACAGTACGAACTGGAATACGACCAGCCCTTTGCGGAACAACAGCGGCCCCGTGCCGAACTTCAGACTTCCTTTCAGCACTTTTACCGGGTTAAAAGAAGAGAGCAATAAGGCAGGGTAACTGCCCGCAACAGCCCCGGTAGCCACAGTTAAGCCGGCAAGGATCAGCCAGAAACGGTAATCGCTGGCGGGCAACTCCATTTGTTTTCCGGTAAGACTGTTGAAAGCCGGCAGCAGCAGCGCCGAACTGAGCAGGGCCAATAGCACTGCCATTACGCAAAGCAGTATCGCTTCGCCGATGAACTGCCGGATCAGCGATCCGCGCAGGGCGCCCACTACTTTGCGGATGCCGATCTCTTTGGCGCGTTTGACAGAGCGGGCTGTTGTCAGGTTCATGAAATTGATGCAGGCAATGGCCAATATAAATAAAGCGATCAGGCTGAAGAGTTTCACATATTCGATCCTGCCGCCATCGGGCTGGCCGTCGCGGAAATGACTGTTGAGGTATTTCTCATCAAAACGCTGCAGGTGCAATTCGATCCTGAACCCCGGGCCCTGGTCCTTATTGTATTTGTCCAGGAAATGCCTGATCTTATCATCCACGGCGGCCGGGTTGGCGGATGGATGCAGCATCACCATGGTTTGGGGACTATTGTTCCCGAATTCTTTAAGCCAGGGGTTGTCCTCGATCAATGAATTCCAGTTGATCAGATAATCGAATCGCTCAGACACGTTCGTGGGCAGGTTCTCAAATACTGCGCTGACGATAAAATCCTTGCGGTCGTTGCAGCGGATGGTCTTGCCCATAGCGGCATCGGGACTTCCAAAAAAATCGGCAGCCATTTTTCGCGAGATCGCGATCGCCGAAGGATCGTTCAGCGCATTGGGTGCTTTGCCCAGCAACAGCGGGTAGCTGAACATGCTGAAAAAATCAGCGCCGGCATGGGTGCCCTGTTCTTTCTGCACTTTGTCGCCGGCCCTGAAGCTGGTAAGTGTGGTATTGCCATATCCAGTCGCATACCGGATCTCGGGAATATTCTTTTTAAGTTCATCTGCAAGCAGCCCCGGCGTATAATAAACGCCTTCTACTTTATTGTCGTAGAACTGCCGTTCGTAAATACTGAATAACTGTTTGGCGTTGGCGTGAAAACCGTCCACTTTTTTTTCATCCTGCACCCATAACATGATCAGCAGGCAGAAGGTCATGCCCAGCGCCATACCGGTGGTGTTGATGAGAGAGAAGGTCTTGTTGCGCCAGAAACTGCGCAAGGCCACCCGAAGATAATTTTTCAGCATACGATCGTTTTATTCGGTCCTTAAACTTTTTACCGGATTCGTCACCGCAGCGCGTATAGCCTGGGTGCTCACCGTCACAAAAGCGATCAGGCAGGCGATCGCCCCCGAGATCAGGAATACCGTCAGCCCTATATTGGTGCGGTATGCGAAATCCTGCAACCACCTGTTCATGATCCACCAGGCCACAGGAGAGGCGATCACAATAGCGATCAATACCAGTTTGATAAAATCGCCGGAAATGAGTACTACCAGGTTGGGCACGCTTGCTCCCAGCACTTTTCGGATGCCGATCTCTTTGGTGCGCTGTTCTGCGCTGAATGCTGCCAGCCCGAACAAACCCAGGCAGGAGATGAGTATCGCGATAATGGTGAAATAGGTAACGATGGATGCCAGCCTGTCCTGCGCCTCATAATTTTTCTGGAACTGTTCGTCCAGGAAATTGTATTCGAAGGGTTCATTGGGATTCAGACTATGCCATACCTGCGACATCTGCTGCAGCACACCGGATAACTGATCGGTATTCAACCGCACCAGCAGGTAGTTGAAATCTGTATTGTTGTTGAGCCCGAAACCATATGGACTGATCGGCAGGTGCAGGTCCTGGAAATGGAAATCCTTTACCACGCCCACCACATCGAATTCGTAACCCGGCCTGCTGATGGGATAGATGGTCCTGCCCAGCGCTTCCTGCGGCGACCTGAAGCCCAGCTCATGGATGGCTTGCTCATTCAGGATCACAGCGCGGGCGGTATCGGAAGGAAATTCTTTCGAGAACAGGCGGCCTGCGAGCAATTTAATGCCGAGGGTCTGGATAAAATTTTCATCCACTGAGTTGATCTTAACAACCTTTGATTCATTGATGGAAGCGCCTTTCCGGAATATGGATGCATCGCTGGGATTGAAGATGCCCGGATAATAAGTAGAGCCGCCGATCGAACGTACCTGGGAAAGTTTGGATAAGTTCTGGCTGAGCGAAGTATACATTTTTTTTGCTGTTGCACTTCGCAGGGGAATGATCAGTTGCTGCTCTTTTACAAATCCCAGGTCCTGCGAACGCATGAACCGCATTTGCCGGGCGATGACCACTGCAGAAATGATCAGGATGGCAGATATCACGAATTGAAACACCACCAGCCCTTTCCGCAACGATACCGCTGCGAATGAATTCGAGAACCGCCCCTTGAGAATGCGTACGGGTTTAAAAGAGGAGAGATAAAATGCAGGATAAAGTCCGGCCAACAGCCCTGTCACGATGGATAGCAGGAAAAAGCCGGCGAGTATCCAGCCATGATCACTCAAAGAAAGGTACAGGGCCTTACCCGAAGCTGCTGCGAATGCCGGCAGACATAATTTCGCCAGCACTACTGCCAGCACGAAAGCGATCATGCTCATCAGCAATGATTCTCCAAGGAACTGCCATACCAGACTGTTCCGGGCTGCGCCCAGTACTTTGCGGATGCCCACTTCAGTAGAGCGTTTGGCAGATCTGGCGGTTGACAGGTTCATGAAATTGATACAGGCGATCACCAGGGCAAACAGCGCGATGGAGCCGAGTATATAGAGATAGGTCATGCTGCCGGGAGGCGTTACGTTCTCGGCGGTGCGCGAACGCAGATGGATATCCGCAAGCGCGGTCAGGAACTGCCGTTTATAAAATCCTGCCGCTCTCAGGTCTTTGCCCGCATATTTTTCAACGAACGCAGGGAATTTCTTTTCCAGCTGCGTTGCATTCGCTCCCGGTTTCAGTTTCAGGTAGGTGAAGTACATATTGTTGTACACGAGACTGGTTGAACGCGAGCTGTAGCGCTCCATGTCTCCGCCTTTCAGCGATAGAAAGAACCGTCCATTGATATGCGAGGGCGCTTTGCCCGGTCTGAACACGCCGGTCACCCGGGCATCTGTTTCTCCGTTCGTGCTGCTGCTTACATGAATGATCTTATTCAGTGCAGGCTGTTTGCCGAACAATTTTCCGGCGATCTCTTCACTCAATACCACCGTATTCGGTTCGTTGAGTGCGATGGAAGGATTGCCTTCCACGAAATCGTATTTGAAAAAACGGAAATAGCCCGAGTCGGTGAGATAACCTTTGTTCTCATAAAAAGAAACGGCAGGTTCGTTGTTGGGGCTATAGCGCAACAGGGTCTTGTCTTCGCCGAACAGCCCCAGCAATCTCACGGATTCTTCGACTTCCGGAAATTCCTGCTGCATGGTCTTGCCAAGCAGGTATGGCGTGTTTGCATTGGCCATATCCTTACCGGATTTCACGAACACGGTACCAACCTGGTAGATCCGGCCGCCATCGGCATTCTGCCGGTCATAACTCAGTTCGTAGTTCAGGTAAAGGGCGATCAGCAGGCAGCAGGTCAGCCCCACAGACAAACCAAAAATATTGATCACCGAAAATGTCCGGTTCTTCATCAGGTTTCTCCAGGCAATCTTGAAGTACATTATTTAAATTTTATATTCTGATTTCTAAATTGAGGTCCGTTACTATTTTGATTTTTGAATTCGAATTCTATTCATCTATGCATTAACTCCCAATTGTTGCAGCAGTAATAATTCAAAATTTAGAATTCAAAATTCATAATATCATTCAGTCCTCAGGCTCTTCACCGGATTTCTGGTTGCCACTTTGATCGACTGAAATCCTACAGTGCAGAATGCGATGAGCAGCGCCAGCAGGGTAGCAGCCGCGAATACCCACCAGCCGATCGATATCCGGTACGGAAAATCTTTCAGCCAGTTATTCATTGCCCACCATGCTACCGGTATGGCGATGAGTGAAGCCAGTAATACCAGGCCGAGAAAATTTTTGGAGAGCAAGGCGATGATCTGCAGGGTATCGGCGCCCAGTACCTTGCGGATGCCGATCTCCTTGGTGCGCTGTTCTGCCGTAAATGCGGCAAGTCCGAACAATCCCATACAACCTACTATGATCGCCAGCACCGCGAAGATCCAGAGCAGGTCGCTGAGTTTTTCCTCGCTTTTGTACATAGCTCCATAAGTATCATCCATGAACTTGTAGTCGAGCGGATAACCAGGTGAGAACCGGTTCCAGATATTGCCGATATAGCCGATAGTGCTTTTGATATCGGCTGTTTTCAGTTTTACAGCCACTTTGACAACTACCTGCGGATAGATCTGGATCACAGAAGCCGTCACTTTCTCGTGCAGGCTTTTATAATGAAAATCCTGTACTACGCCGATCACTTTTCCTTTCTTAACGGGTTTGGTGGAATCCCGCGGCGCCCATTCGTCCCAGTTCATCGGCTGACCGATGGCCTGCTCTGGTGTACCGAAGCCGAATTCTTTTACTGCAGTCTCGTTGATGATAAATGCCTCGCTGCTGTCTGTGGCCATCTGCCTGGAAAAATCCCGGCCGGCAATGATCCGGAGTCCCAGCGTTTTCGCATAATCATAGTCGCCGATGAATACATTGGCGCGGTATTCCTTATCGCCGCCTTTGCCCGGCAGTTTAATACCGTCGCCGGCAAAAAGATCGCCGGGCAACCCATACCCGGATGTAACAGAAACAATATTGGGTGACGCCTTGAGCTCGGTCTTGAATGTTTCCAGGTTCTTTTCAACATCGCCGCGTACCTGGAAATATACTACCTGCTCTTTGTTAAAACCCAGGTCTTTGTTGTTCAGGTATTTTGTTTGGCGATATACCACCACGGTTGAGATGATGAGCAATGCCGATAAGGAGAATTGAACCACCACCAGCGACTGGCGCAGCCAGGATGACCCTCCCGGCGCCAGCCTCAGGGTTTTGAGTACCGCAACAGGCTGGAATCCTGAAAGCACGAATGCAGGATAAATACCGGCGAGTAAACCTATGACCAGTCCGCCCGCCACGATCAACAGGGCCAGTAAAGGATTGGTGAATGGATTAAAAACGATCGATTTACCGGTGAAAGCGTTCAGCGCCGGTACAGTGACCATGGCGGCGATGGATGCGATGATCATGGAAATGAATGCGAGCAGGATGGTTTCGCTGATGAACTGCACGATCAGTTGCCGGCGGTCTGCGCCGATCACTTTGCGGACACCGATCTCCCTGGCCCTTCTGAAAGACCGCGCTGTTGCGAGATTGATGAAATTGAAACAGGCGATCACCAGTACGAACAAGGCGATCAGCGTAAGCGCACGCACATAGGTTTCGTTGCCCCGGATGGCATTATCGTAAATAAAATCTACCGACCGCAGATGGATATCTTTCAGCGGCTGGAAGAACGGCAGGAAAGTAGAGCCAGCCTGTTTGAGGGTTGGATAAATCTCTTTTTTCACATGCGCCTGCAGCTTGGCCTGAAGCGCAGCAACATCGGCTCCCGGTTTCAGTTTCACATAGGTATAGAACTGGCTCCAGGTCCAGCGCTCCATGCGCGCCTTGGCGATACCGGCGGAAGCGAGTGGCATCAGGTAGCGAAAATCGAGATGGAAATGATCCGGCAGTTTTGCCAGAACTCCCCGCACCACAAAGTCTGCCTGATTGATCTTGAGGGTTTTTCCCATAGGATCGGCCTGGCCGAAATAACGTTGGGCCAGTTCTGAAGAGATCACGATCGCATTTGGTTCCAGCAGCGCTTTGGCAGGATCGCCTGCTACGAACTTCACCGGAAATACTTTGAAGAACGAAGGATCTACCCGCCAGCCTTTGTCTTCGTAGTTTTTATTATCGCCGGCTTCCACAAGGTATTTGTCACTTGACATCAGCATACGTGCAGCTGTATCCACTTCGGGATAATGTTCGGTGAGAAAACTTGCATACGCCGGCGGCGTACAGGCTGCATAAGTGATCACATCGTTATCGCGGCGTTCGTTGTACACCCGGTACACCTGCTCACCGCCGGGAATGTTCTTATCGAACTGTCTTTCATCCCACACAAACAGCCCGATCAGCAGGCAGCCGAAAATACCGATACTGAGACTGGCAATATTAATGAACGAAAAACCCTTGTTCCTCGACAGGTTCCGCCACGCGATCTTTAAGTAGTTTCTGAACACGGTTAGATGATTTTAGATTTCTGATTTAATACTTTAAACTTTTGACTTTTTATTTTTGATTTTTGTTGATTCCAATCTTATTCCCTTCTCAAACTCTTCACCGGATTGGCCAGCGCTGCCCTGATGGTCTGGAAACTCATGGTGATGAGTGCAACTGTTATTACCAGTACGATGGCCAGGGCAAACATCCACCAGCTGATGCCGATCCGGAATGCGAAATTCTCCAGCCAGTTGTTCATGATATACCAGGTAAGCGGTATGGCAATAAGACAGGCCAGCAATACCGGCTTAAGAAATCCGCCCGACAGAATGAACACGATCCTTTGTACGGAAGCTCCCAGTACTTTGCGGATGCCGATCTCCCTGGTGCGTTGTACGGCCGTAAAAGAGATCAGGCCATACAATCCAAGGCATGCGATCACTAAAGACAGTATGGAGAAATAAAGGAATATCCTGCTGAAACGCTGCTCTGCTGCATAACTTTCGGCTACCTGCTGATCCACGAATCCGAAATCGAACAGGGCGCCCGGGAAATGTTTTTTCCATACAGCTCCGATCCAGTCCATCGACTCATTGGCCTTGGCAAGATCTATCTTGATGGAGATCCTCGAGAACCGGTCGGCAACTGCGTAGATCGCCAGCGGCTCAATGGCATTGCGAAGCGTGTTAAAATGAAAATCGTTGGTCACGCCAATAACTGTTCCCGCCTGGTTGCCCATTTTAAAGGGCTTGCCGATGGCCGCCTCGTTATTAGGCCAGCCGAATTTTCTGACAGCTGTGGCATTCAAAATAACCTGGCGGTCCGGATTATTCGCCGCGGCATAAAAGTTCTTGCCGGCCAGCAGCCTGATGCCATATACTTTCAGGTAATTGCTGTCTACCCTTAGTCTTGCCGTATTTACCTGCAACGGTGCGCCGTGAACGTCTGCAGTTTCCGATCCGCCTGTAGACAGGCCGCCTACAATAAGTGAATTGGAAGTGGTAACGCCCGATACCAGCGGATTCGACAGCAGATCGTTCCTGAAGGCGGAATACCCTTTGATCAGATCGGTGTTGCCATTAACTCGGATGAACAGCAGTGCATCTTTGTTATAACCGAGATCTTTGGCATTGATAAATGCCATCTGCGAGTAAACGACGATGATGCCGGTTACAAGCACCAGTGTGATGACGAACTGCGTTATCACCAGGGATCTCCGCAGCACCGCGCCTTTACCGCTCCTGATAAACGCGCCCCGTAACATCACAATGGGTTTAAATGCTGTAAGCACCACCGCCGGATAGATACCCGATACGATTCCCGTAATGACAGCGGTCAGGATCAGAAAACCCAACAGCAGGGGTGAGGCGAACAGGTTCACGTTCTTGCCCGTCAGCTGGAAAAAAACAGGTTGGAGCAGCAATGCCAGTATCACAGACACTCCCAGCGCGATCAGCGCCGTGATGATAGATTCTGACATATAGGACAGCATAAGCAGACGCTTACCCGCCCCGATCAGCTTTTTTATACCTACTTCTTTTGCGCGTACTGCGGATCGGGCAGTAGCCAGGTTGGTATAATTAATGCCTGCCAGCAACAGGATAAATATGGCGATGGAAGAAAAAATATATACCTGGCCTATATCGCCGTTGGGGGCGATCTCGTAATCCAGATGCGAACGCAGATGGATATCTTTCAGCGGCTGTGCCGAATAGGAGTAAATATCCTTCCAGAGGTTATAGCGTTCGCCCACATATTTTGCATAGAACCGTGAAATGCGCGTTGAGAATTTTTTCTGATCAACACCGGGTTTCAACAGCAGATAGGTATAGAACCGGCTGTCGCCCCAGCCATCGATAGTAAGCAGGGATGGGTCATGCACTTCGGCGGTCTTAAAAGACGCGATCATGGAAAAATTGAAATGCGCGTTCTTTGGCGGATCGGGCATAATGCCGGTGATCCTGTAGTTGGCGCCGGCTCCCGTACTGTCGTACATGTAAACCAGCAGGCTTTTACCCATCGGGTCAGCATCGCCGAAATATTTTTTTGCGGCCGTTTGTGTAAGGATAAGGGAATAGGGTTCATTGAGGGCCGTGCGCTGGTCTCCACGTGATAAACCGTAACTGAATACATCAAAAAAAGATGGATCGGCAACCAGCACGCCGGACTGGGATACCTGCTGTCCGTTCAGTTCTATCAGGTCTTCACGCATGGTAATGCGGGTAGCCAGTTCAACTTCCGGATAGTCCTGCTTAAGCGCTGCGGCCATCGGCGCACTTGTAACCGCCGATTGCTGAATGCCTGTTTCGGTCTTGGTAGTTCCCGTAACCCTTACTATCCGGTCGTAGTTCGCGTTGAACCGGTCATAGCTCAGTTCATCGTTCACCCAGAGTACGATCAGCGTAAAGCAGGTAAGACCAATGGCCAGACCGGTGATATTAAGGATGGAGTACATCCTGTTACGGAACAGGCTTCTGAATATTTGCTGTATATGGCTGGTCATAGAATAGTTGGCTTATGGTTTATTCGGTCCTTAAACTTTTAACCGGGTTCGACAGCGCTGCTTTTAGTGCCTGTATGCCCACCGTAAGCAGTGCGATCAATGCCGCCGCGCAGGCCGCTGCCAGGAAGATCCACCAATTGATGGAGATCCTATAAGCGAAATCAGTAAGCCATTTGCTCATCGACCACCAGGCGATAGGGAAAGCGAACAGGGCAGCAATGCCCACCAGCTTCAGGAAATCCTTCGATAACAGCGTTACGATATTACCCGAGCTGGCGCCCAGCACTTTCCGGATACCGATCTCTTTTATGCGCTGTGAAATGGCAAAAGCGGAAAGTCCAAGCAGTCCAAGACACGCGATAAAAATGGCAATGCAGGAAAAAATGGTAAACAGGCTGCTCTGTCTTTGCTCCGACTGGTAGAGCTTGCCAAAGTTCTCATCAAGGAAAGTATAATCGTACGGTATTTCGGGGATGAACTTTTTCCAGACATTTTCAATGGTCTGCAGTGTACTGTTGATATTGGCCGCGCTGATCTTGATCGATAACTGCCCGTAAAAATTATTCTGTTCAGGTTTGGGCAATACCAGTACGATAGGTGCTATTTTTTTATGCATCGATTCGAAATGGAAATCCTTCATCACCCCGATGATTCGGCCGCGCTGGCCGCCATAGCGGAATTCCTTGCCAACCGCAGCCTGCGGCGATTTCCAGTTGAGCGCCCGCACCACCGCTTCGTTGACCACAAAATTGGAAGTGTCGGTATTGAATGCGCGGCTGTAATTCCTTCCGGCTGCCATCTGAATACCGTATGCCGGTATAAAATCATGGTCCACTGCAAGGAATTTGAGTTCGGTATTCACAGGTTGCAACGAATCGCCGTCTACAATAGAGGCGCCTTGCGAGTCGAGCAGGCGACCTGTAGGGATCCGCGATGAACGTGCTACCTGTACCACACCGTTCTTTGCCATCAGTTCATTCCTGAAGGATTCGTACTGCGATGCCGTTGCGATATTGTAAGGCATCACGATCACATGTTCTTTTGTATATCCCAGCGCCGTCTGTTGCATATACCGCAGTTGCTGGAATACGATGGCTGTGGTAATGATCAGAATGATGGATATCGCGAACTGTACTACCACCAGCGCCTTGCGGAAAGAAATACTGTTGCCGCCCGCTTTGAACAGGCCTTTCAGGGTCTTCACCGGCTGAAATGAAGACATGAACATGGCCGGATAGATCCCCGAGATCAGTCCAACAGCCACTGGCACCAGTACCATGGCGAGTATCCATTGCCATTTCAGCAAAACATCGATAGAAAGCTGCAGCCCGGATAATTTGTTCAGCCAGGGAATGGTCATTGCCGTAATACCGAAAGCCAGCAGCATCGCCAGCCAGGAGATGAGCACCGACTCGCTCAGGAACTGTGTTACCAGTTCGGCTTTCGTGGCGCCCGTTACTTTGCGGATACCGATCTCCCTGGCCCGGAGCGTAGAACGCGCGGTAGACAGGTTCATGTAGTTGATGCAGGCGATCAGTAGAATGATCAGTGCGATCCCTGAAAAAATATACACCCTCGTAATATCGCCGTTCTCCTCGCCTTCATAGTCGAGATGGGAGCGTAGATGGATATCGGTCAGTTTCTGCAGTCCCAGTTTGGTAGTAGTAGACGTACGGAAACTGGCCGGCGCCCCCGGAAAATGGACTTTTGCGTCCAGAAAGGCGGGAAACTGCGCTTCGATATTTTTTGCCGGGTAATCTTCAGGCAACAGGATATAAGTAAAGAAAGAATTGTTCCCGAAATTCGTTTGCAATCTCTTTTCGCCATACACTGTACTGTCGCGCAGGGTATTGAAAGACACCATCATCTCCGGATGAAGATGCGCATTGGACGGGAATGATTTGAAAACACCGGTAACTTTCAGGTCAAACTGGTTGTTGATCCGGATCGTTTTATCCATCGGGTCTTCCGTTCCGAAATACTTCGCTGCCAGGGCTTCCGAAAGCATCACCGTGAACGGGTTCACCAGCGCCTGTTTCGGATTTCCTTTGTCCACTTTAACGGTGAATACATCGAACAGGTGTTCGTCGGCGAAGAACACATTGTTTTCGTTGAACATTTTGTCGCCATACCGCACCGGCGTTTTTCCATTCGGCAACAGCCGGGTCATCTGCTGGATATCGGGGAAATGCGCCTGGATCAGTGGCGCAAATGGCGGGGCGATCGTGCTCAATCGAAGGGAAACCACACCCTCGGTATTATTAAAACTGCGGGTGACCCTGTAAATGCGGTTGGCATTCGTATTGTACTTGTCGTAGCTGGTCTCGTGGATAATATAGGCCGTTATCAGCAGGCAGCAGGTAAGGCCCACGGTAAGGCCGAACAGGTTGATGAACGAGATGAACTTGTGCTTCATCAGGTTTCGCCAGGCCATTTTGAAATAGTTCCGTATCATAAGTATTTTACTTTTTTTGTTAGTCTTCCTTTGCCGGACTCAGCTATTTTGAATTTGAATTGATGATGCCGGTCGTTAGAATTTATAGTTCAGAATTTAAAATGGTCATTCGGTTCTCAGGCTCTTTACCGGATTAGCCGCCGCCGCTCTGAATGTCTGAAAACTGATCGTGATCAGCGCTATCGTCAATGCCGACAATCCCGTAACAAGAAAAACGATCCAGTTGATATGGATGCGGTAAGCAAAATCACGCAGCCAGTTCGTCATCAGGTACCAGGCCAGCGGAGCGGCGATCAGCAGCGCAATGGCTACCAGTTTCAGGAAATCTTTCGACAGCATGCTCACCAATGCTCCAACCGATGCCCCCAGCACTTTCCGGATGCCGATCTCTTTGGTCCTGTTTACAGCTGCGAGTGCTGCGAGCCCAAACAGCCCCATACAGGCAAGGAAGATGGAAATAGCGCCGGCCCATCCCACGATACTGCTCCAGCGTTGTTCCGACTGATAGAACTTATTGATGCTCTCATCCAGAAAATCGTATTTCAGCGGCAGCACATGTTCAACGCTGCTCCATGCTTTCTGAATAGCGGCCATTGCCGGAGCAGGGTTTCCCGGTTTTATTTTCACGATAAATTTATAGGGTGCGTAATCGTGGAACTGGTGGAACATCTGGGGCTCTATTTTTTCGCTCAGCGGCCTGAAATGGATGTTCTTCGTTACGCCGATCACAACGGGTGTCAGTCTCTCGCTGTAGCCTTTGAGTTGTTGACCTATGGCTGTCTTTAAAGTCCAGCCGAAATCCTGCATCATCGCCTCATTGATGATCACTGAACTGATCGTATCGAATCCCATTGCCGCATCAAAATTGCGACCGGCAAGCAACTGGATATCCATCAGCCGGATAAAGCCTGTATCGACATAGTATTCAAAAACATCTTTGTGTTTGCCTTCGTATTCAAAACCCGATGTGCTCCACCCCATATCCTGGCCGATACCGAGTTCCGAGCCTGCAACGCCGGCAATGCTGGGCTCTTTGGCGAGCGCCTGTTTGAACAGCGGAAAGATCGCTTTCGATTCAGTTCCTTCCGCATCCACCATCAGGATATTCTCTTTGTTGAATCCGGGATTCGCATTTTCCATGTACTTCAGCTGCTGCAGAATGATCACGGTAGAAATGATCAGGCCAATGGAAACAACAAACTGCAATGTTACCAGCGACTTGGTGAACAGGTTAGACCCGCCCAGTGTTACTTTGCTCTTCAGCACTTCAATGGGTTTGAACGAAGACAGTACAAGCGCGGGATAACTGCCTGCCAGCAATCCTACCAGTAAAACCAGTCCGCCCAGCAACCAGGCCATTTCCGGGAATTGGCTGAATGAAAAATGCAGGTTGCGGTCGGCGAGGGTATTGAACAGCGGTAAAAGAATAGCACTTAACAGGAACCCGATGGCGGCGGAAAATATGCTCAGCAGCAGTGCTTCAGCGAGGAACTGCATTACCAGCTGTTTTTTATCGCCGCCGATCACTTTGCGTACGCCTATCTCTTTGGCCCTCCCCGCAGAACGGCCAATAGCCAGCGTGGTAAAATTGATGCAGGCGATCAGTAACACACCCGCGGCGATCGCAAGCAATATCCAGATCGTTTTCGGGTTGATCGATGCCACACTGGCGCCTCCGATCTCGGGGTTGGTATGGATCTCACGCAATGGCTGTAAGACATAACGCACCGGGAAGCGGCCGCTGCCATTCCAGACGCCCATTTTTTTCATCTCAGCCACATCATCAGCATAATATTTCATCCGGATCGCCGTCAGTTTCTTTTCGTCTTGCGGCAGGCGGCTGCCCGGCTGCAACTGTACATAGGTCTGGTACCCGGAACGGTGCCAGTTATTGACGCCCGCCTGGCCCGATTTCGTTGCAATGAAATAATTGAAATTCGCCAGCAACTCAAAACTGATACTGGAGTTACTGGGCATATCATCAGCCACTGCGCTCACTATAAACGGAACGAATTTGTCCTCAACCTTGATCTCTACGGTCTTGCCCAATACATCGGTGCTGCCAAACAGTTTCAGCGCATTCTTTTTCGTGAGTACTACGCTGTTGAGTTCGTTGAGCGCTTTTGAGGGATCGCCCGCCAACATTTTGAAAGAGAACATCTGCAGAAAAGCGGCGTCCGCAAAACTGATCTTGGTTCCCTGCGCTTTATTATTTACCCGTACAAAATCGCGATAGCCTTCTTTCAGCCGGGTTACGGCCTGTATATCCGGAAATTCCTGTTTAAGGGCCGGCGCCAGGGGAATGGGCAGATAAGCCGCTTTGATCGCAGGCTGTCCATGCATCGGATCTACGTCCAGGTAAACCCTGTATAGTTTGTCTGCGTTTTTATGGAAACGGTCGAAGTTCAGTTCATTGATCGCGAACAACAGGAAAAGCGTAAAACAGGTAAGTCCCACCGACAGGCCGAACACATTAATAAAAGCCAGCCGGCGTTGACGCAACAGATTGCGAAGGGCGATATTGAGGTAATGTTTCAGCATGGAAATATTTTGAATTTTGGATTTGGATTTTGTCTAATTCAAAATTTTAATTAGTTACTCAGTTCTCAAGCTCTTCACCGGGTTCGCCAGCGCGGCTTTGACAGACTGGAAACTGATGGTGATAAATGCGATGCACAACGATACGCCGCCGGCAACCGCAAATACCCACCAGTTGATCCTGATCCGGTATGCATAGTCCTGGAGCCAGCGATTCATCAACACGATGGTAACCGGTATAGCTACCAGGAAGGAGATGAACACCAGCCTTAAAAAATCTTTCGATAAAAGGATCAGCAGCTGCCGCACGGAAGCGCCCATGACCTTGCGGATCCCGATCTCCTTACGGCGCTGAAGGATATTATAAGCCGATAAGCCCGCCAGCCCGAAACAGGCAATAAGTATCGCAAGCAACGCGAACACGCTGAAAATACTGCCGAACAACTGGTCCGAACGGTATTGCTGGTTGAAGGAATCATCGAGGAAATAATAATTGAACGGGTCTTCAGGAAAATATCTTTTCCAGATACCCTGGATACCTGCCACCGTGCTCCTGATATCTCCGGTACCGAGCTTCACCGAATAGAAAGTCCTGGAGTTGGGTCGAAGCAGGAAGATCATGGGATCTACTTTTTTCTGCAGTCCCTGGTGGTGATAATCGGCTACCACGCCCGCGATCGTTAAGGTATCGCGGCGAACCACTTTCTGGTTCACCGCCTCCTGTGCCGATTTGAACCCAAGGGTGCGAACGGCTTCCTCATTCAGGAGCACCGCCTTATTGTCTGTGAGGATCTGCGGCGAAAAATTCCTGCCGGCAGCCATTTTCATTTCAAAGGAAGGAATGAAATCATAATCGATGCCAAGATGGTAGAGGGTCACGCTTTTGTAGTCGCTGCCAAGCCGTTTGATGCCGCTGGTCCAATAGATCTCTTTTCCCATTACAGAGGAAGAAGCCGTTACGCTGCGTACATTCCCCTGGTGCAGGATATCTGCCTTGAATGGTTGAAAAACGCCTTTGTAAACTGAGTCCTGCATGGCTGATGTGCCTTCGATCACCAGGGTCTGGCTGATATTGGTGCCCAGCTTCTGGCTGCGCATATAACTGAGCTGCTGGTAAACGATCATCGTACCGGCCACCAGCACTACCGAAGTAATGAACTGCGCTATGATCAGCACTTTCCGCAATACGATACCGCTGGTACTGTTCTTGAAAATGCCTTTCAGGACTTTCACCGGCTTATAGCCAGACAGCACGAATGCCGGATAGATGCCAGCCAGAAAACTTCCGGCAAAAAACAGTAACAGGAATCCGCTCCAGTACGACAGCGGCAACCTGAAGCCCGGAGAAAAATCCCGCCCGGTAAACTGGTTGAAAGCCGGTGTAAGCAGGAATGCAGCGATGATGGCGATCAATAATGCAATAACATTCAGCACCAGGCTCTCGGTGAGGAACTGACCCACCAGGTCGGTACGAACGGCGCCCAATACTTTCCTTACACCCACTTCCCGGGCCCTTTCAATAGACCGGGCTGTTGCCAGGTTGATATAGTTGATCCAGGCGATGAAAATGATCAGCACGCCGATCAGGAACAGGAAGGATACGGTCTGGCCATCTCCATTTACCTCGGCCTCCTGGTTGTAGTTGGAATAAAGATGGATATCGGTAACAGGCAGTACATGCAACTCATTCCTCACATTATTTTTCTTGTTCCACTCGTTCTTGTTGATATGGGCATCGCAGAAAGCAACCAGTTTTGATTCGAATTGCTTCGGATTGGTACCGGGTTTGAGTTTCAGGTAGGTATAGAAATCGTACCAGCCAAAACTGGTTTCGGTGGCGTTGCTCGAATCCCCATCCTGGCGATTGATCTTGCCCAGCGTTGAATAGGAGACCAGGTAATCGATCAGCAGGTGTGAATTGCGTGGATAGTCCTTGAAGACGCCGGTTATTTCATAAAGCTGGGGAAACCGGTAGCCTTTTGCCGACAATTTTTTGCCCACCGCATTCTCATTCCCGAAATATTTCCTGGCCATTGTTTCGGAGATGATCATCTTATCAGGAGCATCCAGCGCGCGCGAGCTGTTTCCCTGTACCACTTTAACCGCGAGCATCTCAACCGAGGAGGGATCGGCGAAGTATCCTTTCTTCTCAGTGAAATGGATATTCTTCTCATCATTGGAGAATAACATTTCCGCATCGATCAGGCGGCAGAAATCTGTTACCTCGGGGTATTCTTTTTTCAGGTTGGGACCAATGCCGGGATAACTGGTAGCAGATTTCCATTGAAGTTGTCCCTGCCGGTAACTGTCGAGCCGGAGCCTCACCACCTGCGGTGACTGCGGGTTGAAATGCTCATAGCTTTTCTCGAAAGAAACATACTGGAAGATCAGCAGGCAGCAGGTGATGCCGATGGCGAGCCCGGCGATATTCAGCAGCGAATAGCCTTTTCTCCTGAAAAGGTTGCGGAACGCGATGGTCAGGTAACTTCTCAGCATAGCGGTTTATTTTGAATTTTTAATTTTAAATTTTGAATTAAGGGATCGTTCATTTAAAATTTATAATTCAAAATTTATAATAGCTATTCTGTTCTCAGGCTCTTTACCGGATTGGCTGTTGCAGCACGGATGGCATGGTAACTCACCGTGAGCAATGCGATCATTACGCTTAAGCCGGCGGCGAAAACGAAGATCCACCACTCGATCGTTACCCGGTACGGATAGTTCTGCAGCCAGTTATGCATCAGCCACCAGGCAACCGGCGAAGCCAGCACGAAGGAGATGATCACCAATCCCACAAAATCTTTCGACAGCAGTGAAACGATACTGCTCACCGAAGCGCCCAGCACTTTGCGCACGCCGATCTCTTTGATGCGTCCTTCAGCCATATAAGCCGCCAGGCCGAACAATCCCAGGCAGGAAATAAAAATGGTAAGTCCTGCAAACAAAGCGGCCAGTGTTCCGGTACGTTGTTCCGATTTGAATTTGGCAGCATATTCCTCGTCTATGAACTTGTATTCGAAAGGATATTGCGGATTGTATTTCTTGAACACGGCTTCTGCCTTCTTCAAATTGTCGGCGGTTGTGTTCTTGCCGTTCAGTTTGAAATGGATCACATTGAACCAGCCTTTCGATCCCTGGATCACCATGGGCTTGGTAGGGTAGTAGGGCGACTGGAGGATAAAATCTTTGATCACACCCACTACATGCCATTCTTTGCCATTGTTCTTAACAAGTTGCCCCAACGGCTGTTTAAAGCCCATTGCTTTTACTGAAGCCTCGTTCAGGAGCATCCCGGTAGAATCGGTGGGAAATTGTTTGTTATCGAAATCCCTGCCCTGCACCACCGTCAGACCGGCCGTAGTGGCCAGGTTATCATCGGCGCAGAAAACATCGAAATCGGTTTTATCGTTCGGCGCTTTGCCTTTCCATTCAACACCCCAGGTATCGCTCCAGCCCTGCGTAAGCGGAGCGCTGGTTTTGGTTACCGAGGTTACAGCCCCGCTGGCCAGCAGCTCATTTTTTACCAGCGGATAATTCTTTTCCAGATCGCCGCTGAGGAAATGGTAAACGAGTTTGTCTTTATTGTATCCTGTTTCCCGGTTCTGCGCATGCTGAATCTGTTCTTTTACGATAGCTGTGCAGATGATCAGGATGATCGCGAAAGTGAACTGCAGCACCACCAGTATTTTTCTCGGCGTGACTACTTTGTCGGATTTCACGAAAGTGCCTTTGAGCACTTTTACCGGCTTGAAAGCAGAGAGGTAAAATGCCGGGTAACTGCCGGCGATGATGCCGGTAAGGATGATGAAGCCGATGAAAATGATCCAGAACCAGGGATTTCCGTATTCGACAAAAAGTTTTTTATCGGTAAGTGTGCTGAATCCCGGCAGCGATAACTGCACGATCAGCAGCGCTACAATGCCGGCCAGGAAGGCGATCAGTATCGATTCGCCCAGGAACTGGCTGATCAGCGAGCCTTTGTTGGCGCCCACCACTTTGCGGATGCCCACTTCCTTGGCCCGTTTCTCACTGCGTGCCGTACTCAGGTTCATGAAATTGATACAGGCGATCAGCAGTATGAAAATGGCGATCACGCCGAACATTTTCACAAAGTCGATGAGGCCTCCGTCTTCCACTCCGCCTTCGAAATTGGAGTAAAGCCTCCAGCGGCTGATAGGGTATAGGAACATTTCATTGGTAGGCTCATCATTGGTATGATTGCGTTTGATGAATTTCAGTTTCGGGGCAATCGAAGCCAGTGAAGCATTCTTTTTCAGTAATACATAATTGCGGGTAGAGTTGTTGCCCCAGTTCGGGTCGTCATTCCCATTCTTGCGAACGATCGCCCAGGGCAGCAGGTATTCGAACTTGAAACGCGAATTGTAAGGCAGGTCTTTCAGGATGCCGGTAACGGTATAGTTCTCCTTCTCGTCGATCTTGATCAGCTTACCCATGGCGTCCTCATTCCCGAACAGCTTTTTGGACAGCTTTTCGGTCAGCACGATCGAATTCGTTTCCTTCAGCACCGTATTGGGATCGCCTTTCAGCAATGGGAAGCTGAATACATTGAGAAAATTGGAATCAACGGCAGTGCCATTCACCGTTATCCTTTTGTCGCCGATGGAGAACAGGCGATCGTTGCCCCAGTCTACCCGGGTAACCATTTCAATTTCAGGGAACTCCTTCTCGGCTGTGCGGGCAAAAACTTTCGGCGTGGTATTCCAGCACTGCAGCTTGCCGCTGAAAGTGTCTTTGTTCCATGCCTCATAAATGCGGTCTTTCTTCTCGTGGAACTGGTCGTACGTTACTTCATACTGGATCCAGAGAATGATCAATATGGCGCTGGCCATGCCCACGGCCAGACCGAGGATATTGATAAACGAAAAGCTTTTATTCTTAAGCAGATTACGCAGTGCGATCTTGAGATAATTCCTGATCATGACGATAGTTTTGAGGTAAGAGCTCTCACACGCTTACCAGGCCGCTAAAGGTTCGGGTTGTAAAAATTTTGGAATTGGGAAATTTCGAAATTTCGAAATTTCAAAATCCCAGGATCAGATAAGGATATTTTCAGTAACGGTCTGTCCGTCCAGCATGCGGATGATCCGGTGACTATACCTGGCATCATGTTCCGAGTGCGTTACCATTAC
>JAFBAN010000088.1 GCA_019247775.1 Chitinophagaceae bacterium
TCCGATCTCTTGGATTGCGGCGGGGTCAGGTAAGTAACATTGGGACTGACGTTACGCTGCTGTGAGCTGGTGGCATCTCTGAATACTTCAGGATCGCCTTTGTATTCACTGATGGTGAAAACATTACTGGCCGACAGCGCAATGCGCGCATTTGAAATATGAAGCTTGGAAAGCATTTGCTGCGGAAACCTGTACCCGATACTTACCACTTTCATCCTGAGATAGCTGGCGCTGTGCAGGTATTCCGTTGTATTCCTGGTACGTGCAAGGCTGGTCAATCCCAAAGTAACGCGCGGGATATTTGTAATATCGCCCGGTTTCTGCCACCTGTTCAGTACTTCCTTTTTCACGTCCCATTCGCCGATATTGTTGAGCTGGAATTTTTCAGCATCGTCATAAATATTGCCGCCGATCTGATAAGTTGCCGTAAAACCGAATTCAAAATTCTTATACGTGAACCGGTTATCCAGACCGCCGAAGAAATCGGGGTACGGTGAGCCTACTATCTGGCGATCGCGCTGCGCATTATATTCCTTGGTTGTTCCGGCCACGCCTTTGGTAACGGGGTCCAGCATTTCGTAAACCGGCATCCCGTCAGCAGGATCTATGTACAGCGTTTTCACGAGGTAATTAGAACCGATCGGGAACCCGGTGATAACCCTGGTATCCCCATTTCCGCCCAGTGCATCAGGACTTGTTGTGCCGATATCCAATACGCGGTTAGTATTGCGTGCGATATTGAAGTCTGTGGTCCAGGTGAAATCTTTCTTAACGATGTTCTTTGAGCTGATGCTGAACTCCAGTCCTTTGTTCCGTACTCTACCGTAGTTACCCAGCACGCTTCCGTAACCGGTTGAAGTGGCAGTTCTCACATTAAGGAACAGATCGCTTGCATCTTTAACATAGTAATTCAGTTCGCCGGTGATCCTGTTGCCGAAAAGGCCATATTCAAGGCCGATATCATAGTTCTTCGTGGTTTCCCATTTGAGATCCGGGTTGGCCAAACCGGTGATAGTGTAAAACGCCTGTCCTACATATTGCTGCGAAGTAGCGGTGTTGGTAGTACCCCACTGCGCATAGTTGCCGATCTCTGCGTTACCAGTAATCCCATAACCGGCTTTTAGTTTCAGGTAACTGAGCGTTCGGAAATTTTTCATGAAGTCTTCGCCAGTAACGATCCAGCCTACAGATACGGCAGGGAACGTACCGAACTTATTATTTGTACCAAATCTGGAAGATCCATCCCGGCGGAAGATGCCGGTAAAAATATAACGGTCTTTATACGTGTAGTTGATACGGCCATAGTAAGACAAAAAGGAATATTCCGTTTCTGTTCCTGTCGTCCGCGTATGTGCAGGGTTGGCAATATTGACGGCCGGATTTGTAGGACTGGGAATGCTGTCGGGCGGCAAAACCGGATGGTTGAAAAGCCAGTCTTCTGCGCCGTAAGCGAAGGTGACACTTTCGCCCTTCGAGTTCGTAACGTATTTCAGCATTTCTCCACCCAGCAGGAACTTAAACCTGTGCACGCCTTTTACCTGTACATCGTAATTTAAAAATGCTTTCCCGTTGACATTCGCCAAAAAACTGCTATTGACGTTTGAGGGCGGGGTATTCGATAAAACATGAGTTGTAAGCTGGTAGAGGTTATTATCGCTGTAATCCAATGTGCCCTCCAGACGCAGCGACAGTCCTTTCGCGATGGTCACATCTGCATTGACGCCTGCAAAAGTCCTTCCATTTTTTGAGCGCCGTGTTCTGTTGTACACTTCAGCCAAAGGATTGGAACCAATAGGTGTTCTATAGAATGTATCGGCCTGGTAAATCGGGAAGTACGGGATGGCCGTGGAAACTGCCCTTCCATAGCCACCATCAAATCCAACAGGTACATGGTTCTGGTCGGTGGCCGTATAGGAGAAATTACCTGATAATTTCAAAAATGAAAAAGGAGAATAATCGATATTGAGTCTTGCGCTATATCTTCTGAAAACATCATTCACCAGGAACGAACTTTCCCTGGCGTGTGAAAGGCCGATATAGGCGCGCAGTTTTTGTGAACCCATACTCACAGACAGGTCGTTAAATGTAGAAATACCTGTGTGTGTGGTAGCATCCTGCCAGTCAGTGTTCGTTTTCAGGGCATCGGCTTCGGTATAGCCACCCGGTAAAGCCTTGGTAGCGGGAGCTCCTGTTGGATTGAATTTATAGTCATTCGCGACAGCTTCCTTGAACAACATAATAAATTCCTCGGTGTTTACCAGTTCTGGCTTCCTGGTAATATGCGAGGCAGATACGCGCGAGCTGAAACTCACCTGTGGCTTTCCTTTTTTACCCCGTTTGGTCGTGATCAATATCACCCCGTTGGCGCCCCTGGAGCCGTAAATGGCTGCGGCAGAAGCGTCTTTTAAAATTTCAAGGCTTTCAATATCGGCCGGGTTAATGGAAGAAAGCGGGTTTGTATTTGCTGCGGCAATGGTTTGCCCGGAGTTTGCCACAATCGGGATACCATCAATTACATACAATGGTTCGCCACCTGCAGTGATCGACCCCGTGCCCCGCACCCGGATGATGGTACCAGCGCCTGCCATACCTGTAGACTGCGTTACCTGCACACCTGCCGCCCGCCCCTGCAAAGCGGCATCGAATGACGAAACAGGAAGTGCGGCAAACACTTTGCCATCAACCTTGGATATGGAACCTGTTACATCGCGGCGGTTCTGTACACCATAACCCACCACAACCACTTCATTCAGCGCTTCGGTTTTGCTGGTCAGCGTAATACTGAGATCAGATTGTTGCCCTACAGCTACCCGCCTGATCTCATATCCGACCAAAGAAACCGTAACGGTATCCTTTGCAGATGCCTGCAGGTTAAATTCCCCCTTGGCATTGGTTGTGGCATACCTCACAGCGCCGGCATTACCAACGCCAACGGACGCCCCGGATACAGGCTCGCCTTTTTCATTCACTACCCTGCCTGTAACCGGGCGGCTCTGAGCGCTTACCGACTGAAACAGGGAAAGAGATAGGGAACATAAAAACAAAATGAGTACGTGGTGCAGTTTACTTTTCATATGCAGGTTTTGGTTGATTCAGAAAATGAGGTGTAAGCAGACGCAATGACCGGGGCCTGGTCATACGGCAGTCGCATTTGGGGAAAATGAGTTGCAATCGCTTTGTGTTTTGGTTTTTGTTATGCCCGTAACTTGAATTCGCCCCGAATAGACATCAATTTTCGTGCAATCAATAATCTGCCGGTCTCAAATTATTTCCAACGCGTCTCATTTTTGGATTGAGTATTATGGATCGCACACCAGGAGATTATTCAGCCGGTACCAGACAGTTTCTACCGAAAATCCGGTATTGCGGTAATAATTATTTACATATAATCTGTTTAGAATATAATTAATAACTAATGGGTTGTTCAGTTAACAAGGCGTGAAGGCCGGAAGAAAAGTATTTCCAATCCTCAAAAAAAAGCGACGGAAGATCATTGCAACTGCCGCAACAATGACCTGTTCCATCGCCTACGCTTAACGACCGTTAGTCGACCTTGCTGAAGAGTGATTTATTGCATTATCCTATTGCATTTTACCGTTACAATTCCCTGATCCAGATATTGCGAAAATGAACCGGCTCACTTGGATCTCCATGATCCTGCAGCCTGATGGGGCCTTTCCCATGTGCACGGTACCTGGGCAAACCGATATAGGGCGTATTGCCCCTGATCTGCGTATGGTTTTGAAGGAGCACCCCATTGAGTATTACCGTTACATAAGCGGGAGAAAAAACCGTACTGTCTTCCTTGAAGCGCGGGGCAGTATAAATTATATCATATGCATTCCATTGGCCGGGGGCGTTTGTCGCGTTCTTAAGTGGTGCAGTCTGCTTGTAGATACTTCCTGTCTGCCCATTAACGTAGGTTGTATTGATATCGTTGTAATCATCAAGGATCTGCACTTCGTAGATCCCCTGCAGGAATACGCCTGAATTACCGCGCTGCTGACCTGTGCCGGTTATATTTGAAGGAACCAGCCATTCGAGGTGAAGCTGGAAATCATTAAAGGTTTGTACCGTACTGATATCCCCGGCACGTTTTTTCACGATCAGCTCGCCGTCTTTTACATCCCACCCTTTACCTGCCCAATTGGAAAGATCCTTCCCGTTAAACAGACTGATCGCATCGGAGGGCGGCGTAATAATAGCTGTAGGACTTGCTTTACCCGGAACGACCACCGGTACGGCAGGCGTATAATACTCAGTCATTTCAGGCACCCATCTTGGCGCTGCCGGCTTCGGAGGTTGTGCAGGGGCATTTGTTTGCGTTTGCGAACAGACTTTTTCACCTGCAGCAATTAAAATCAACACGGTAAGCACGAAGATCCTGTTCATAAAAAAATTTTAAGCGGGGCGTCAGATAGTAAAAACATATAATACCCGGGAAGAATAGTTAAAGTCGTTGCCGGACCCTGCTGCTGTGCTAAGAAAATCATAGTTTTCGGCAACGATCAATCAATGCGTTTCAATTTGTTTTCACCCCGTCTCATTTTATGGGCATCATATTTAATTGCCATATTTAAAACTACCTTGTTCTACTAATTCAAGCGATGCTATCGAGACCTGCCATACTACTGCTTCTTTTATTGGGTGTAGGACACCAGCTTCCTGGCCAGTCGTACTATTTTAGAAATTTCCAGGGCAGCAAAGGGATCTCAAGTAATAATGTTACCTGCATCATTCAGGACAAGAAAGGTTTCATGTGGTTTGGCGGCAAAAAAGGATTATACCGCTTTGATGGTTATTCTTCGCGGATTTTCAGGAACAGTTACCCGGATTCGTCAGGCATTGGCAGCAATACGATCATAAGCCTGTATGAGGATCCAAACGAAACGCTTTGGGTAGGTACGAGCAGGGGGATTTACCTCTATGATCCACTGAAAGAAAATTTTAAAGCCTTCACTAAAGTTCCTGCCGGTCAGATCCTCGCTATCCGGGCGGACAACGAACAAAACATCTGGATCATATGCAATGGCACGCTGTACAAATATAGTCCGGCACGTGGCACTGTTGAAAAGTATGGAGAAGATATGGTGAGCATTTGCATATCCGCGTCTGGCGTGGTATGGGCCATCACAAACAATGGCATCTTACATAAATATAACCGGCCTGCCGACAATTTTGAAAACTATAATCTTTCCGATCTAAGTAAAGATGGAGAGGTAAATGGCGTGCGTGATATTTACCCGCTTGGCGACAGCGTGGTACTTGTAGGAACATTTAGCCATGCCTATGCATTTAATACCCAAAAGCCGCACCTTACAAATATTTTTGAAAAGGATCCCGAACTAAACCGGGTGCAGGTGCATTCTTTTATCCGCTATTCTGCGTCGGAAATCTGGATAGGCACTGAAACAGGTTTATACATCTACAATACACGAACCGGTACGGGCAGAAGGATACAAAAGCAATACAATAATCCTTACTCGATCACCGACAACGTAGTTTTCGCCTTTTATAAAGACAAAGAAGGTGGAACCTGGATAGGCACTTATTTTGGCGGCGTCAACTATTATTCAACAGAGTACAACTTTTTTAAAAAATACTTTCCGCAGCCCTCGCTGCCAAACAGCCTGCAGGGAAATATCGTCCATGGCCTCAGCCCTGACCAGTACGGCAATCTCTGGATCGGGACGGAAGATGCGGGACTAAATAAGTTAAATCTGAAAACGGGTCAATACCAGCACTACGGACCGGGAAAAGAAAAAGGAAATATTATCTACTCAAATATCCACGGTCTGCTCGCTGCAGGCAACGAATTGTGGATAGGTACACTTGAACATGGGTTGGATGTTATGGATATTCCGTCTGGCAAGGTAATCCGGCATTACCAGGCGGGAAAAGACAGCAATTCGTTAAAGAGTGATTTCATTATCGCGATACAGAAAACCAGGAATGGGGATATCCTTGTGGGCACTCGATCCGGCTTGTTTCGTTACAACAGGGATCGCGACAATTTCACTGCCTTGTCTGACCTCAATACCCAGGTGCATGCTATCCTTGAAGATCATGAAGGCACTCTTTGGGTAGCTTCTTACGGCGTTGGCGTACGGTACCACAACCCCGTTACAAAAAAACAGGGACTATTGCAACAGAACCCGGGCAACAATACAGGTTTACTCAACAACCAGATCAATAGCTTATTCGAAGACAGCCATCACCAACTCTGGATCTCCACTCAGGAAGGCTTATCATGTTATGACCATGCCACTCAGAAAATGAAACATTTTACTGTGCAGAACGGCCTGCCGGATAACCAGATCTTTTGTGTAAATGAAGACGACAATAAAAATATCTGGGTATCCACATCCAGGGGCCTGGCACGAATAAACCCGGCAGACAATACCATACGAACCTATAAAAGCGCCAATGGTCTGCCATCGGAACAGTTCAATTTCCGTTCTTCATATAAAGGACCAAATGGAGATCTTTTCTTCGGAACCATTAACGGCATGGTCTCTTTTAATCCCAGGAACATAGCAGAACATGACTTTACACCCCCAGTTTACATTACTGGTCTCCAGGTTAATAACAAGGATCTTCCCATCAATAATGAATCACTGCAAACCTCCATTGTTTATACGAATGAAATAACCTTACCGCACAACCAATCCAGTATCAACCTGGATGTTGCGGCTTTGAGTTATAAGTCGCCCGAGTCCAACGAATACATGTATAAGATGGACAATTTCGACAATGGCTGGACTTTGCTGAAAAGTAACCGGCGGATCTATTATACACAACTGCCCCCCGGCCACTATCTTTTCCGGGTAAAAGGCTCCACGGGCAACGGGAAATGGAACCCAAAGGAAACAACATTGAAGATTACCATCCGCCCCCCGCTCTGGGCAACTACCTGGGCATATATTTTTTATATCTTAGTAGGTGGAACCATTATATTTATCCTCCTTCGGGCTTATTACCTGGTATTAAACGCCAGAAATAACCGAAAGATAGATTTGTTTGAAAGGGAAAAGGAACGGGAGATTTACAATGCAAAAATTGAGTTTTTCACGAATGTAGCGCACGAAATAAGGACTCCGTTGACGTTGATAAAAATGCCGCTTGACAAGTTACTGGGCAGGCGAAATTTAGATCCGGAAACAGAAGACAGCTTGAACATTATGAAAAAAAGCACCAACCGGCTGATTGCCCTTACAAATCAGCTTCTTGATTTCAGGAAGGCGGAAGAGAATAAATTCAGCCTGACCTTTAGCAAGGCCGACATCAATGAGATGCTCGAGGAGATGCATGCTATCTTCAAAACCGCAGCGGATCAGAAAGAGCTGCATTTCACCGTGGATGTTCCCCGCATAACGCTGCATGCCTTTGTTGATGAGGAGGCTGTTAAAAAGATCATTGTCAACCTGATCAACAATGCCATTAAATACGCGGATAAGAAAGTATCGGTACGCATGCTGCCCTTCTCCAGTGAAGACACCATGTTCCATATAGAATTTAAAAATGACGGTTACAAAATCCCGGGCGACTTGCGGGAGAAAATTTTTGAACCATTCTTCAGGATCAAAGAAACCGAAAAAGAAGCAGGCACCGGTGTAGGGCTCCCGCTTGCCAAAGCGCTTGTTGAACTACATAAAGGTAATCTGGAACTGAAGATCACCCGCGATGAATGGAACTTATTTGTTCTTTCCCTTCCCATACACCAGGATATGGGGGTAGACCTGAAAAACCAGAATTCAGATGACGCGAATAGCGCCAGTGAAATGAGTTCGCACCCGGAGGATATGGTTGATAACAGCAAACCGATCATACTTGTTGTGGAGGATAACAAAGAGATCCTTTCTTTTATCCAGAAAGAGTTATGGCCGAACTACCAGACCCGTTTTGCCCTGAACGGGCGGCACGCACTCGAGGTACTGGAAAAGGAAAATGTGCAGCTGGTGATCAGTGATATCATGATGCCGGTGATGGATGGGATAGAGTTATGCAAAAAAATAAAGACCGATATACAGTACAGCCATATCCCGATCATTTTATTAACGGCCAAAAATTCCCTGCACGCAAAAATTGAAGGCCTGGAAGTTGGCGCCGACGCATATATTGAAAAGCCTTTTTCATTCGACCATCTGAATGCCCAGATCACCAACCTCATCACCAATCGTAATATCATCAAGGACTATTTTGCCCGGTCGCCGTTGACACATGTAAAAGGAATTGCCCATTCACAGGCGGATAAACAATTCATCGAAAAACTGAACGGCGTTATAGAAGACAACATAATGAAATTCGACCTCGAAGTTCAGCACCTTTCAAAGCTGATGAACATGAGCCGGCCTACGCTCTATCGAAAAATCAAAGCCCTGTCCAATTTAACGCCTAATGAATTGATCAGTCTTTCCAGGCTAAAAAAAGCAGCTGAATTACTGGCAGAGGGCAGGTACAAGATCAACGAGGTAGCCCATATGGTCGGCTATACCGTACACGCCAACTTCTCCAGGGATTTTAATAAGCAGTTTGGCGTAACGCCATCCGCATATGTGAATAGCTTAAAAAGCGAAAGCATCGTCTGATCGGTCCTCATTACAAAATTTGTCGACATTAGGCTTGTCTTATCGCCTCGGACCCGACCACCCAGCGAGTAATTACGGCAGGCCTGCAGAACCTTGCATGTCAGGACTGCAATTCCGGCTTCCCTATTCCACCTGAATTAATGGATCAACGCGGTGATGCCTCCAAAAAACCTGCAAAACATGCAACTATTTCCAGGTTTTTGTGACTATTATTGATAGCGCCCCATGAACGGGCGTTTACATATGAAACGACTGCTTACCGCGTCCTGCTTTTTATTGCCCTTTATTGCCAGGGCTCAACAAGGCGCCGCTACCGGCAAGATCACCGATGGTGCTGCCAGGAAAGGTCTGGCACTGGCCACTATCACGATCTTCCGGGCGAAAGACACCAGCATTGTTACTTACAGACTGAGTACCGAGACGGGTGAGTTCAAAGTGCCCGGCCTGCCATTCAATCTCCCGCTGAGATTAATGGTAACTTTTTCTGGTTACGAACCTTTACGGAAAGACTTTACCCTCACAGACCGGGAACCGTCCGCAAACTTTGGCGAACTGGCGCTCATTCATACCTCCAAACAACTGGACGAGGTGATCGTATTCTCCGAACGCCCGCCTGTGGTAATCAAAAAAGATACGATCGAATTCAATGCTTCCGCATTCAAAACATTACCCAGTGCACTGCTGGAAGATCTGCTCAAAAAATTGCCGGGTGTTATCGTCAACGAGAATGGCGATATCACTGTGAATGGACAGAAAGTAAACCGGTTGCTCGTCGATGGCAAGCGTTTTTTTGGCGATAACCCCCAGATGGCTACGCGTAACCTGCCCAGCAACCTGATCGATAAAGTACAGGTGATGGATGACAGGGAGGAAATTGATTTTAATAACGACGGTGACCTGAGTAAGATCGGGAAAGTGATCAATATTACCCTCAAGAAAAGCATCCGGAAAGCCATGTTCGGGAGGGTATTTGCCGGCGGGGGTACAGACAGCCGCTATGAGACCGGCGCTATTCTAAACTCCTTCCGCGATACCCTGCAACTCAGCTTGGTGGGATTTGCCAATAATGTTAACCGTGCATCCTTCACAACAAAGGATGTTATGCAACTGGGTGGTTTTTCAAGAAGCGGTTGGGGCAATCTCAATGGAAACAGCAACCAGGGCGGGCAACAGGGTTTTACGATAGATGGATTTTCGCTGGGCGGTACCGGAGCCGGCCTGAACAGCGCCAACGGGATAGGTATTAACCTGAATCACTCCCCATCGAATAAAGTAAATTTTTCCTTCCAATACATGTATGGCACTACGCGGAATGACCTTGAGCAAACACAGAATGTCCAACGGTTTTTCGAAGATACGATTGTAAATACCCGTACCGTCACTACCGCCCTGGCCACCTCCAGAACACACAATTTCGCGTCCAGCGGGGGATGGAAGCCGGATTCGCTGACCAATATGACCATGCGTTTAGCCTATGCGCATTCCGGATCAGGATCAGATGCGCCGTCTTTTATCTACACGAATAATAACAAAGCGGGCGAAGTCAACAACGGGAGTAATGTTTTGCGCATCGATGGGCGCTCAGACAACTACTCCGAAGTGTTCATGTTTTCGCACCGCTCAGCTAACGTGAAAGGCCGGAACCTTGCCATTACACAAGCGCTTCTTCATTCTGCCAACCCCGTTTCAACCATTACAGAAAGCCTGATCAATTACCAGTATCCTGCGAGCTCCAGTCTTTCACTGCAGCAGTTACGCGCCACAAATACTCCATCTACCAGTGCTTTCCTGTTTGTGAATTACAGTACTCCGCTTAGCGCACGCCTGACCTTTCGTTTGAATCCTTTCCTGACCTATCAGGAAAATGCCCAGGATGTGTCCACTTATGGGAAGCACCTGGTCACAGACCTCTATGACAGTCTGAATAGTTCACTCAGCAGCCATCTCGGCCGGGAAATGACAAGATTGTCGAGCAGCGGAGTGTTCAGCTACCGCATCGGGCAGGTAAATCTCAATGCAGGCGCAGCGTTTTTGCAGCAATGGATCAACAATCATTTCACAGGAGCAACGAAAGATAGCAAGCAGTATTATTCGGATATCCTGTTTAACCTGAGTGTAAACTGGAAAAAAATATCCCTGGGATTCAACCAGGACGTGAATGCGCCAGGCATCAATTACCTGATACCAACGCCAGACAACTCCAACCCATTCTTGATTGTATATGGCAATCCTGCACTCAAACCCGCCAAACGCAATACCCTGAATTTTAATGGAAACCTGCCGAATCCAAAGACCAACCTCAATTTTTATTTTTCAGGACAGTCGACTCTTACCGATAATGCAACCATACAATCAGTCGTGCTGGGAAGTAACGGCATACAACTTAACCAGCCGATCAACGTCAGCGGGCTCTGGACGAATTCGCTCGACATGGGCTTCAGCAAGCAATACAGAAATCCCCAACAACTGAATATAACTGCGACGATGGGTTTAACCGGGAATCTGAACCGGGCGCCTTTGCGCTTCAATAATGAAGACAGCCGGCTCACCAATATTACCTTAAGCGGAAACGCTGGCATAGCGCTGAATTGGAAAGACCTGATCGAGTTCAATCCGAGGTGGCAGATCAGTTCCAACCACAGCTCTTACTCGAGCCGCAATTTTAACGGAAGGGATATATTAATGCAGGTAGTACAGGGTGAATTTATCGTGCGCATCCCGAAGATCGTATGGGAAACCAATCTCTATTACCGTCGTTTAAATGAGGTATCCCCCGGTTTGCCCAACACCAGTATCTACTGGAATGCCGCGGTCACCTTTCTGATGTTCAAACAGGACAAAGGCCAGTTACGAATTGCGGTCTACGATATCCTGAACAGCAACACAAATTTGAGCCGGTATTATTCCACCAACGCCATCATCGATAACCGCAGCAACGTGTTGCAGCGCTATTTTTTATTGACCTATACTTACCAGATCCGCAGCTTTGGTAATCAACCGGCAAAAGTGGGTGGTAGCAGGAGCATTTTTAATTTCTGACGGAGGCGCGGAAGCAAGATGATCAGCTATGATCATGTCATCTGTATATTTATTCAGTCTATTCTGCCAGGGCCCGACTCTCAATTGGGAATGATCAATAACTTATTAAAGAGCATGATCATGCCCGCATTCTCATTTCCATTACCTGATCAAATTATCAGATAGACATGCCTCCCGACGCTTCAATGCGTTGGGCAGTCATCCATTTAGCATCTTCACTACAAAGGAAGGCAACAATGCCTCCTATATCGTCTGCCTGACCAATACGGGGAATGGCAGTGATCGATTTTAAATAAGTTTGAACCTGGGGATTGTCCCGGGTGTTCCCACCACCAAAATCGGTAGCGATTGCTCCCGGCGCCACCACATTTACCCGGATATTTCGGGATCCCAATTCCTTTGCCAGATATCTGGTTAGTGTTTCAATGGCTGCCTTCATACTTGCATAAGCACCACGTCCGGCAAAACTAACACGTGTGAGGCCGGAAGAGATATTGACAATACCGCCTCCATCATTTAGCAGCGGTAGTAATTTCTGAGTCAAAAAGAACACGCCCTTAAAATGCACGTTCATCAACTGATCAAACTGATCTTCTGTGGTCTCCGCAAATGAAGGGCTGCTAATACCGTAGCCCCCGTTGTTAACCAGGAAGTCGATTTTATCAGTATTAAAATCTGACTTTAAATATTTTTTTAGCTCCGTTACAAAGGAATCGAAGGTGCTAACCGCTGAGACATCGAGTTTCAAGACTGTTGCTTTTTGCCCAAGCGACCTGACTTCCGCTGCCACGTCCTCGGCGGCCTTTTGATTGCTGTTATATGTGAGGACTATATCGATTCCCTTTTTTGCAATACTCAGAACCATGTCTTTTCCAAGCCCCCGACCCCCGCCGGTGACTAATGCGATTTTATTTGCTTTCATATTTAATTAATTAGGTATTGCAAAACTATAATGGAGTTGGTATACTTTTGATACCGATATACAAAAGTACCTATGACGCAAAAGCAGTTGGAAGACAAATTAAAATACCTGCAAGATTTTCGTACGGCAGCCGGACTTCCCATATAGAATAATGCCACGTTACCGCTGCGCTGAACCCAGCTTAAAAGTTGGTATGTTATATGAAAAATTGACGCCGGCCGCATCAAAACTTCTGGATACACTTTCCGACGGATTTTCATAAAATATACGATCCTTTTTGTAATTGTATAGGATACGAACAAAGGGTTGAATTGAAAAGTATTGGCTGCCGATTTTAAAGGGGAAAATTGCTGCTACGGCAACTGCACTCGAAAAAAACCTGATGGTTCCATCTGTAGTGCGGGCACCAGTGAACGGAACTCCACCTTTATACACGGAGGCAAGAGTGAATGCCGCAGTATAAGTTAGTTTTAGACCAGGAGATGTTGCATTGGATCCAAAAAGATAGGACAATCCTAGTGGCACTTCGAGAAGATGATAAACATAATGGGAAACACTTAACTCAATAGGGAGACTGTCGCTACCACTGTTTAGTGTCTGATGATCGTACACTCTTTTTATGTTAAACCGTTGACGAAAGTAGCCTAATCCGCCACTAAATAATAAATGGTTGTTCACTTTTTTATTTGCCGACAACTGTATGCCATAGTTGAGTATAGTGGCTGTTTGAATACTATGCCGGATGTAAAATATCTCAACTCTCTGGGATTCCATCTGAACTGGAAGCCCGATAGAATAAGATATCGATCTTGATGATGATTTCTCATCCTGCCCATTCGCATCACATAAAGATGCCAGAATAAGCGCAAATACAAGTATAATCCGTGCTTGCCCTGAAGGGTTATTCATTAGGTTATTTGTCAATTAAGTGACTCAATTCCAATCCTGAAGTTTCAATATTTGATTTTGATAGAAAGGCCATATGGTTTTTCTATCAAAATCAAATATAATCTGTATCTATTGCACAATTACTTTTTTGGCATATCGCCGTTTTCCATCTGATATTTCTACGACATAAGTGCCGGCCGGGAATCTGCTAACATCAACGTCAACATTATATTTCGCAGGCCTCAGGACTTTTGCAGGTTGTGCGCCTGATGATTCGATCAGGCGAAGCATGGTTCGGTCAAGTTGCATGATCCCAGGAATACGTATTCTCACAAGACTTCTCGCAGGGTTTGGCGATATCGTGAAATCGACAGGAAGTTCTGTCGTAACCGATGACACTCGGCTTTTGGTAGATAGACCACCTGTACAGTTATCATTGACATATATATTTAATGTGGCCGTATTGCTTGAACCATAACCACAAGCATTTTTAGCTCTCGCATATATTTGATAGTAACCTCCTGTGCCAAAATACACACCATGCTCTTCCAGCCAACCGTTAGCGTCGATAACAGTAGAGGGACTTATGCCCCATTCAAAGGCCGTTACATTGTCTGGCTCCCCAATAATTTGAAAATTGTTACCAAAGGAATTTGCGCAGTATTCATGATTTTCTGTATACCACAGCGGATCAATATAGAAACTAATTGCTGGCCCGCCGACCCCTATTTTTCTTGAAATATTTAAAGTACCGGAGCACAGTGTATTAAATGTTGCGGTTAACGTCACGACGCCATCTGCGTAATATGAAAGCGTCGCTGAACTTCCGCTTGTTCCCAGAATGGCCACCCCAGAGGCTGGAGAAATTGACCACGACGATAAAGACATTCCTGAAGGAAGCGTGCCAAATGTGTACGTCTCAGTACCGGAACAAAACGATGAAACCCCGTTAATCGCAACGGTATTAAGAGGATCAAACGTCAATACACTAGAAGGTGATGAATTGCCGGGGTCCAGGTAATCCTTCAATCGCGTATTCGAGGTCCCGCCACCTGTCCAGGATAAATCAAAGCGACCATAATTTGTACCTCCGGTGGGTGAGTTACAGGGATAATTTGGCTGTGTACCGGAGTAAAGCTGCCCTACTACCAATTTGTTCGGGTCGAACAACGGCGAGCCTGACGACCCTGGCTCTTCGAGGCCTACATCAAAATGAACGCGCCATGCGGTATTAGAATAAGTTGCAACGTTACCGACCGTAGCGGCATCATTTTCAACGGACACCTTCATCACATCTCCGTGAGGATGATGAATGCCAACAGAAGTGGTGGGTGCCGACGTTGAGCGCGACCATCCGAGATAAGCTATCCCTGTTTCCGCTTTTGGTTGGGTATATAATTGAATTAGCGCAAAATCAGTCGGGTCATTTAAGGCTAAAAGTGTGCCGCCGTTAAAGAGAAGCGAGTAGCTACCATCCTGATTTGGACTGCATTGCGGGCTCCAATACTGAAAAATATATTGCCAGCTTCCAGGATCCCTGGTCGCCGCAACATGAAAGGCGGTCATAAAATACGGAGTCATCGAGTTACAGGCATCATTAACCATGAAGCCTGAAGCGGCGCCGCCATCTTCTGTTAGTATAAGTGCCACTCCTCGTCGTTCAACATCATACCCGCTTCCGGCAGAGCAAAGGACATTCACGTTGCATGGGCTGGAGGTGTTGAAATAGGTTTTCCTAAGCGAGTCCGCTGGATCGGCCTTTAATAATTTTTTTTCTTCCTCTGAGAATCCGAATATGATACGTTTAATTTGTATTTGTAAAGATGCAAGCTTGTCAGTAGGTACCTTAACCTCTATAGTGATTGAATTACCTGTGAACACATTAGTCCCCCACAGCTTGCCTTCGTGAATTTTTTCATGGCTTGTAATTGGTCCAAGAATAGTTGTCCGCTGATCATTATAGATGTACATTTCTGCATTATCCGGCAGGCTTAATTTTCGAAAAAGTAAGCGCAAGTTGGGGGCTTGCGGGATGGTAATTTTAATTCTTGCAACGCTAAGTGTTCCGAAGTGTTTCCAGGAGGCAATTTTATGAATGGCAATCGAAGTATCGACCGTATGATCGGTAAATAACGTTCCATTTCCTGATTTTGCCTTTTTATTACCATTTAACCGAAGAATATCGGAATATTGTAGCCGGATTTCCCTTACGTTGGACGGCCTTTTAAAGAATCCGCTTTCGCCAAAGCTGGCTGTTACCTGATTTTTGATTACGACCTGAGATTGGCAAATTAACTCGCCCAGTAATAGGGTTAGCAAAAGAATAATTCTTTTATTCATAACCTTGAGTTTGGTGTCATTTAATTACTAAAGAGCAGCCTACAAAAAGCGATTTGGGGGGATCGATAGCCGCTATAGCTCCAATGGTCGAACATGTTTTTGCAGAACTATTCTGTTCTTCCTGCCGATTGAATTGATAGAAGCGCCAGTTCACAGATAGTTGCTTGTAATGGATATCAGGTATTCATGCAGGCAACGATCGAAACGAGCAGGGGAATTGAAAACCCGAATCCAAACTATAAAAAATTATGGAACGGAAATAGGGGCAAAAACCCCTATTCTTAATCGACCAACACATTGGGGGCGAATTAGAAAACCCTTATGTATTGCCACACCAGTGGAAATTAAGTATACGCTGCAACAATCCAATTAAAGTGACGGACTTCCCCCCGTAAACTTAACAGGGCTCTGTTAAAAACTAATATTTTTAGTATCTTGCTTCGAATTAACTATTCTTATGGCCGACTTTATCATAACCTGCCCCAGTTGCAGCATCCAGTTCGAACCGGGCGAATCCATCCGCGAGGAAGTGGAAAAAAAACTGCGCGGCCAGATGCAGGACTGGCAGAAGAAAAAAGATGAGGAGTTCAAACAGAAAGAAAGCCTGCTGCAGCAGCAGCTGAAACTGAAAGACCAGGAAACCCAGACCCTGATCGAAACAGAAAAGAAGAAGCTGCAGGAGGAACTGCAGGAATCCATTCGCAAATCGGTAACCAAAGACTATGAGAACCGGATGCAACTGCTGCAGCAAAGCGCTGCCGACAGCGAGGAAAAGCTGAAGGACGCACGGAAAAAAGAGCTCGAATTCCTCAAGAAAGAACAGGCACTGTTGAACCGCGAGCAGGAACTGCAACTGAACCTGCAACGCCAGCTCATGGAACAGCGCGAAAAGATCCGGGAGCAACTGCAACAGGAAGAGGCAGAAAGGTTCGGGCTGAAAGAACAGGAATTCCAGCTGCGGCTGAAGGAAAAAGAAAAGCAGCTCGAAGACCAGAAAAAACTGGTGGAGGAAATGCGCCGCAAATCCGAACAGGGCAGTACGCAGCTGCAGGGCGAAGTGCTCGAGCTGCTGCTGGAAGAATTATTGCAGGCAAGCTTTCCTTTCGATAAGATCGAAGAAGTGGGTAAAGGCGTAAAAGGGGCCGACTGCATCCAGACCGTTCGCAACCAGTTCGGCAATGAGGCCGGGAAGATCATTTATGAAAGCAAGCGCACCAAGGATTTTTCCCACGACTGGATAGAAAAGCTCAAATCAGATATGCGTACCCTGGGCGCGGAAATTGCAGTGATCGTTACGCAGGCGCTGCCGAAAGATATGGAGCGGTTCGGCGAAAAGGATGGCGTGTACATCTGCACCTTTGCCGAAGTGAAAAGCGTGGCGCTGGTGCTGCGTAATGCCCTGCTGCGCGTGCACGATGCACGCAAAGGCCAGGAAAACAAAGGCGATAAAATGCTGATGCTGTACGATTACCTCATCGGGGCCGAATTCAATGAACAGTGGAAGGCCATCCGCGAAGGATTCCTGAGCATGAAACTCAGCATCCAGCGCGAGCGCGATGCGATGGAAAAACTCTGGAAAGCCAGAGAAAAACAACTCGAAAAAGTTTTACTCAACGCAGCCGCCATTAAAGGTTCGGTAGAAGGGATCGCCGGCAACGACGTCAACCTGAACTTACTCGAAGATAATGACCCGCTCCTGATTGAATAACGCGTTCGAAAATATCAGTCCCGCCGAACACCCCGACCGGCCCTCCCGGAAAAAACCCATTTTCCCGGTCAATGAAGAGCTGCGCGAGTACCTGCTCAAATACGGCCGCGAAGTAAAATTACCGGTGAGCTATGCAGACCTGCAACGCTATACTTATACGGTTCCGCTGCGGGACAAACGCGGACGCGATACTTCCTGGGAAAAAGTTTCGTACGACATGAAGGAATGGGAATTCCTGCGCGATGGGCTGGTGCGGATCTATGCGATCCTGAAAACGGAGGGTGATATGAGTTTTATCAATCACCTCGATGTAGCCCGCATCGATTTCTGCTATTTCGGCAACAGCCAGCCCTTCCGCATCCGCATCGTCAATAAATTCAACGATAACTACGATCACTATTATGTGAAGCAGGCCGATGCAAACCGTGTATACGGGCTCGAACTGGAACACCTGCTCTCGCCCAACCGGATGACTTTTTTCACCGATCACAATACCCTGATCGAAGAACATATTCCCGGCATACCCGGAGATATTTTTGTCAGCGAATTCCTGGATAGTCCCAACACCAACCTCATCCGCCTCGCGAAAGAATTCGTCAAATTCAACGAGCGTTGTTTTGTGCATTTATTGGGCGATATGCGCGCTTATAATTTTGTGGTGAACATGACGCCCGATATCGAGGATGTGCAATACCGGATCAGGGCCATCGATTTCGATCAGCAATCCTATGAAGGACGCAAGAACCTGTACCTGCCGCAGTTCTTCAAGGAGAACAAGCCGCTGGTAGATATCGTGATAAAACACCTCGATAAGGATTCGATCGCCCAGTACCAGGCGGAAGAGCGTACCATGATGACGTTCAGGCTGGTCTCCTCCCGCTACCGTGTGAAAGAATTGCTGGATATCATGAGCACCGACGAAATTTCCAAGCCGGAAAAGATCGAACAGTTGCGGAAGGAACTGGCAGAGCATTTCGCTTCACCCTCCTCGTTCCAGCGAGCCAAAACCATGGGACAGCTGGTGAAAACCCATCTCAAACAACTGTTGCGGAAAAACCTGTTACTGGTGCCAAAAACAAAGAACCGGTTCGACGATTAATTCAGGTAGCTTCGGAAAAAGTCCATGCGAGGCTCATTCCTTCAGGCATCCGGTAATGCAGTTGTAATGGCTGATCGAGTTCCGGTTTGCGGAACCTGGCGCTGATCAATCCCTGATCATGCTGCCTGAAAGGTTCGATGCGCAATACTTCGCTGAAATCGACTTCGCCCCTGCCCCACCATTTAAACATCGCTTCTTTTGCGCTCCACAATAAAGTGAGCAGTTCGATCTGTTCGGCGCCCGGGCGCTGGTGCACAAAAGCAAGCTCATCGGGATGGAGGAATTTATGTTTGATCTTTTCCACCCGCGGCGTTATGATCTCGATATCTATTCCTACCCGGTAGCTGCCGCTCACAATAGCCGCCGCATAGTTGCCGCAATGGGAGATGGAAAAATGGTACCGCTCATCTGGCAGAAAAGGTTTTCGCGTGTCGGCGATCTCGATCTCTTCGTTGGGAAAATCAGGAAAAAGAAAACGCAGCAGATAGCGCCCCGCCAGGTGCTGGAGTCTTTTATGGGGATGCGTGATCTCACGCTGAAGCGGTACAACAGCAGCAAAAAAATCTTCGTTCTCTGCTATTTTCCAGACGGCGAGACGGGTATCCCCGTTGATATCTTGTTGATAAAACAGCGGCACTGCTTTGCATTAGAAATTACATTGCAGTTTAAGACTTATTTGCATCTTCACCTAAATAACCCGGCATGATCCTTACCGATTCGCGTATCCTGGAAGAAATGGCCAAAGGCACCATCAAGATAGAACCCTATACCCGGGCCGACCTCGGGAGTAATAGTTATGATGTGCATCTTGGTAAATGGCTGGCAGTGTATGAAGACGAGATACTCGATGCAAAAAAACACAACACCATCCGGCACTTTGAAATTCCCGACGAAGGTTTTGTGCTCGAGCCTCAGCATTTTTACCTGGGAGTAACGGAAGAGTACACCGAAACCCATGCACATGTTCCTTTTCTCGAAGGAAAATCCTCTACAGGCCGCCTGGGCATCGATATCCATGCCACAGCAGGCAAAGGCGATGTAGGCTTTTGCGGAAACTGGACCCTGGAGATCTCCTGTAAACAACCCGTTCGTATTTATAAAGGCATGCCCATCGGTCAGCTGATCTATTTCCCCGTGGAAGGCGAGATCGAAGTCAAATACAACCAGAAAAAAAATGCCAAATACAGCGGCCAGCCCGATAAGCCGGTAGAGAGTATGATGTGGAAGAACAGCTTTTAGCTTTTAGCTGTTAGCTGCTAGCCGCCGGCTACGAGCCGCAAGTTTCTGATTGTTATTCCACCTCAAATTCCAGACTCCTCCCCACGGTACCGTGGGAACCAGACTCCAAACTCCAAACTCCAGACTCCCCTAAATCTTCCCATATTTCTTCTGATACGCAATCAACCACCCGATCACCTCATTATAACTCTGGATTCCCTTAGCCTGTTTGTTCATTTTCAGGTATTGATCGTACAGACTGGAAACGGCCGGCGACACCCTGTTACGGCGTTTAAGGAAATATTCCCTGATCTCGCGCCTGTCTTTTTTCACCAGCGTATCGAGCCGCGCGCGGTTTTGCTTCATGACTGCCTCAAACGCATGAAAACTACTATCGAGACTATAGATGAAGATTTCTTCGCTTTGCGCGTAGATGAGCAGGTCGAGGTATACAGAATACCGGAAATACGGATCGCCGGATGCCGAAGCGGCGAGGTATCCCACAAAATTGGCTTCACTTTCACTGGCATACCCCAACTGGTGCGCCATTTCATGGCAGGTGATATACGGAACCAGTACACGCGGCACATCTGTCCGCAATTGCGCTTCCCCCGAAAACGGATTGTAGTATCCCATAAACCCCAGGTAGTCGCTCATGCCCGTATACAGGCTCGCTTTAACGGAGCGATGACTGTATTTTAAAAAGGGAAATTGCATGGACGCCGCCTGGTAGCCGGCCTGCGCCCCGAGAAAAATAGAATCCAGCACTGGCTTCGGCAATATGGTGTCCGGAAGCTGACGCCTGCATTCGTTCACCTTATCAATGATTTGATTGGTCAGTTGGGTGATCTCTGCCTTGTTGTAGGGCCGCTTCTCAATGCCTAATTGGTAAGCAATGCCCATCCGGTCGTAGTTGAATCCCCAGAGCAGTTTGAATACGATATAAATGACAAGTACCAGGTTGGCGAGTTTATACAGGAACAGGGCCGCCAATCCCTTCCTACCCTGCCGGGTGCGCAACAAGCGGATCGCTTTAATGAGTTTGATAATCAACCAGATAAAGAAAACTGCATATGCGATATCGCCAAGGCTGAAGGGTATCCAGCCCGTTAATAAACGCAGCAGCCCGGAAATTCCCCGGTATATGCCGCCGGCATACCAGCGTTCTATCAGGTTGCCTGCGAACCCCAATGCGAACAGCAGCAGCGCAATACCCATAAGCCAGGCAAGCCTGGTCCAATTTGGACGTGACAGCGTATTTTTGGGGTTCATTCCTGCAAATATGCCATAAAATCATTGTTCCCGAGGCTGTTAAAGCTGCAGGAACAAGGCATTTTTCCTTTGGCGTTTCCGTTGCTTTGAGCTACCTTTGCAAGCCCTTAAAAACCGTTATGAACCAGCGCCGGGAGTTTGAGATAGCATTTGTGGGACTGAAGCCGGGGGTTCATGTTTTCGAATACCGGATTGAGGACAAGTTCTTTATACCCTACGGCGACCAGGATTTTGAGGGATGTGTGGCCGATGTGAAGCTGAGCCTGGATAAAAATAACGGGTTCATGCAGCTGAGATTCGATGTGGATGGTACCGTGAATGTCGGATGCGACCGTTGCGGGAACACATTGCCGATGCAGCTCTGGGATGAGTTCAATATCATCGTAAAGATCGCAGACGATCCGGAACTGATGAATGAACAGGAAGAAGATCCCGATGTGTATTATATCGGTCGCGGTGAAAGTCATTTGCACCTGGCCGACTGGATCTACGAGTTCATCAACCTGAGCATTCCATTGCAAAGGATGTGCAAACCGGAAGAGATCGGCGGACCTAAATGCAACAAGGAAGTGCTGGAGAAATTGAAGAAGATGGAAGCCGAAGCACAGAAAGACACGAATACAGTCTGGAAAGGACTGGACAAATTTAAAGATCTGGAATAATTTTTTGATACTGTAAAACCCGAGATATGCCGAATCCTAAACGCAGACACTCACAGCAACGCAGCGCTAAGAGAAGAACGCATTACGTAGCCCAGGAAGTTACGCTGAGCAAAGACACTACCACCGGTGAATCGCACGTACGCCACCGCGCACATGTGAGCGAAGGTAAATTGTACTACAAAGGAAAGCTGGTTGCTGAGAAAGCGCCGTTGAAAGCATAACCTTAGTACAAATTATCCTTAGCTTGCCGTTATGAACATTGGCTTAGACATGATGGGTGGAGATTTTGCGCCGCTGGAAGCGGTGAAAGGTCTGCAGCTGTACATGCAAAACAATGATCATGCGGCTTCTTTATTTTGTATAGGCGATGAGGCGCAGGTTGGTCCTTTACTGGAAGAGAATGGACTGAATGCCCCGAATATCCGCCTTGTTCATGCCCCCGAAGTGATCGGCTACCACGAACATCCCACCAAGGCGCTGAAAGAAAAACAGCGCTCTTCCATTGCCATAGGTTTTCATCTGCTGGCTACCGGCAAGATCGATGCTTTTGTCAGTGCCGGCAATACCGGCGCAATGCTGGTTGGCGCTATGTTCACGATAAAAGCAGTTGAAGGCGTGCTGCGTCCTACTATTTCCACCGTAATGCCGAAGTTGAACGGAGGCACGGGATTGATCCTGGATGCAGGACTGAACGCCGACTGCAAGCCGGAACAATTGAACCAGTTCGCCATACTCGGCAGCCTCTACGCCCAATGGATGCTGAATATAGACAACCCGAAAGTTGGTCTGATGAATGTGGGCGAAGAAGAAGGCAAAGGCAATCTGGTAACACAATCAACTTATCCCGTTCTCAAGGAAAATACCCGGATCAATTTTATCGGCAATATCGAGGGCCGCGACCTGTTCAACGATAAGGCAGACGTGATCGTCTGCGACGGGTTTACAGGCAATATCATTTTAAAGATGGCCGAATCCGTATATGATATCGCTACCCAACGCGGTTATGGGTCGGACGCTTATTTTACCAGGTTCCATTATGAGAACTATGGGGGCACCCCGGTGCTGGGCATCGCCAAGCCAGTTATTATCGGACATGGCATCAGTGAAGCCAGGGCATTCAAGAATATGATCCATGAGGCCGAGAAGATGATCCAGACAGGTCTCTGCGCTAAAATAGCCGAGCAATTCAGCGCCTGATCTTACCCTTCGAATTTTATCTTTTTTTACCGCAAAGACGCAATGCCGCCGAGGCACGCTAAGTAAACCCTTTGCGAACGCCGCGCCTTTGCGTCTTTGCGGTAAATCCCAGTTTTGTCTTTTCAGAAACCATAGTTCCATCACTGATTTTAGCCGTTCATCATAATCATAAACAGCTGCACTCGGCTAGCACCGCTTCTATTCATTTGATAATCAGCGTTATATAGCATTACCCATTAATGGGCAGTGAAAAATACTTTCCTTAGGATAGTACTATGTATTGCATAGTATTATTCCAGAGCCTATCTTTGTGTTATCAAACCACAATAAAACAACAGTTATGAAAAAGTTCATCTTCTCCGCCAGCGTGATCGCCCTGATGGCTATGGTTCCCGCAGTACTTGTAGGTTACCTGCATGGTAATACCAACGACAGCAAACCGGCTACCGAAACCGTAAGCGATGTGGCCCCGGCGCATGAAAGCAGCAGCATTATCGGTCTTGTAAAAAGCTTTTAGTCTTGACCGGCCAAATACTGTGTTGCCTTCAACACAAACGAGCTTCAAGGGGGTAAATGCGGATCCGAGCGCATCAATCCCCCTTTTCTTCCCTTACTCGAAACCGGCTTTGCCCGGCGGCTGATCCAACCGCGGCCTAAAAAGTTACCTTTGCCGGAAAACAGCTCGGTTATGTGGCTCAATAACATCCTCGAAACGATCGGCAATACTCCCCTGATCAAACTCAACAAGATCACCAAAGACATACCGGCGACCGTGCTGGCCAAAGTGGATTATTTCAATCCAGGCAATTCTATCAAAGACCGGATGGCGCTCAAAATGGTGGAAGTGGCCGAGCAGCAGGGTAAGCTTAAACCCGGCGGCACCATCATCGAAGGCACCAGCGGCAATACCGGCATGGGCCTTGCACTGGCAGCCTGCGTAAAGGGTTACAAATGCATTTTTGTGACCACCGATAAACAATCCAAAGAGAAAGCGGATATCCTCAAAGCCGTAGGCGCGGAAGTGATCGTATGTCCTACCAATGTATTGCCCGACGATCCAAAAAGTTATTACAGCGTAGCCAAAAGACTTGCGAAAGAGATCCCGAATTCCATGTACATGAACCAGTACGATAACCTGGCCAACCGGCAGGCGCATTATGAAAGCACGGGACCTGAGATCTGGGAACAGACCGAAGGAAAGATCACGCACCTGGTATGCACCGCCGGTACAGGCGGAACCATTACAGGAACGGCGATGTATCTCAAAGAAAAAAATCCGGCGATCAGGGTCTGGGCGATCGATGTATACGGATCCCTGCTTACCAAGTATTACCGTACCGGAGAAGTGGATATGAATGAAGTGCATCCCTATATTTCCGAAGGTTTCGGCGAGGATTTCGTGCCCGAGAACTATGATATGAGCGTAATCGACACTTTTGAACAGGTAACGGATAAGGATGGCGCAGTGATGGCAAGACGCATTGCGAAAGAAGAGGGACTGTTCTGCGGTTACAGTGCCGGCAGCTGTCTGCAGGGACTGATGCAGTTAAAATCATCGCTTACCAAAAACGACCTGGTGGTTTGCATCTTTCACGATCATGGCAGCCGGTATGTGGGTAAGATCTATAACGACCAATGGATGATGGAGCGCGGCTTTCTCGACGTAAAATCCTTCAAGGACATCGTGAACGGCCGTACTACCAAAAGGCTGGTGAGCATCGAGCCGGAATGCACGGTGGCAGATGCCGTAGCCCTCATGAAGAAATACGATATCGAGCATATCCCGGTAATGAAGACCACTGAGCCGGTTGGCGCAGTGAGTGAGAATGGATTGTTCCAGAAAGTATTCAGCAACCCCGATATCAAACATGCAACGGTGGAAAGTGTGCTGGAGCCGGCATACCCGGTAGTGGATTTCGATACGCCGGTGGAGCGGCTGGGCAGCCTGATCACCAAAGAAAACGGAGCTGTGCTGGCCCGCGACGAAAAAGGCGAATTCCATATCGTTACCAAGTACGATGTGATCCAGAGCCTGGCCAAATAATCCGGGCCCGAAGCATCCCGGGGCCCGGGCTTTGCGTACCTATGCAGTATGATCTCCACCCGCCACGACGTTTTCCTGACGGTTGC
>JAFBAN010000110.1 GCA_019247775.1 Chitinophagaceae bacterium
GAACGGCGGTCTCGTAAATATTGAGTGAATCGGGTGATACGATCTTTTTGAGGGCATGTGCACCGAAGGCGCCCATGGCAACTGAAAGCGCGCCCAATATTGCGGCGATAACAAGAAAGCGTTTATGCATATTGCCTGATGATTTTAAGGAAAGCGGCTTCACTGATCTCGCCGTGCTGCAGGTGGTGTGCAGCCTGGGTATAGAATGATTCGCGTTCTGTTCTTTTTTTGTCGAGAAAATCGAGCAGGGCCGTATCGGAGAGATCGCGGATCAGCGGACGATGTTCTTTCTCCGGCAGCAGACGGGCGGCCAAAGCGGTGGCAGGCTCATCGATCCAGATGGTGATGCCGTGACGGTTCATCCAGGCCATATTGTCGTGGAAACAGGGAGTGCCGCCGCCGGTGGCGAGCACGAATGTTTTCTTTTCACCAAACCAGCGCAATACTTTTGCTTCTGTCTTGCGGAAATATTCTTCCCCATCCTCCGCAAAAATTTCGCTGATGGTCCTTTCTTCATGCGATTCGATTAAAAAATCCAGATCGTACCCGCCTATCTTCAGCTTTTTACCCAGGATCTTGCTCCAATAGGTTTTTCCGGTACCCATCATGCCCAGCAAAAATATCTTCATCAGATGCTTTTTTCAACACATAGGTACATATAAAAAGAATAGGCACAATAGGTTTATTTAACAGGAAGGGCCGCGAAAATATCGTTTACGAAAGTCCTTTGACCTTCTTTGAAAAGGTTTGAGGAGCAAAAGTTGAATAGTATGCCTTTGGGGAGCTGGAGCAGTTTCATGTAACTAAGCACCTGAGCAGTATATACCGGATTCAGAGCCTCGACGGCTTTTACTTCTATGACCAATATTTCCTCAACAATCAGGTCGAGCCGAAGGTCAGCCTCAACCTGAAGCCCTTTGTAGTTAACAGGAACCCTGACCTGCGACTTTACCTGCAAATTCTTGAGACTTAACTCTCTGATGAGGCACTTTTCATAGATGCTTTCGAGCAGACCAGGTCCGAGCGCGGAGTGTACTTCAATAGCGCAACCAATGGTCTTGTACGTAAGTACGTTGATGCTATTTTTGGTCCATTTACTCACGAGTCAAAACTACACATCAACATTGTCAGCCAGCAGCGTATTAATACCCTATTGTGCCCTTTTCTTCACCTATGTTCCTATGTGTTTAACTACTTGAACGCATTAAGTCCCGTCACATCCATACCGGTAATCAATAGATGAACATCATGCGTTCCTTCATAAGTGATCACGCTTTCGAGGTTCATCATATGGCGCATGATGCTGTATTCGCCGGTGATGCCCATGCCGCCCAGCATCTGGCGGGCATCGCGGGCGATATTGGTAGCGATCTCGCAGCTGTTGCGCTTGGCCATACTTACCTGCTGGGGCGTTGCCCTGCCTTCATTCATCAGCACCCCCAGCCGCCATACCAGCAGTTGTGCCTTGGTGATCTCGGTGATCATCTCAGCAAGTTTTTTCTGCTGCAGCTGAAATCCCCCAATAGGGCGGTCGAACTGAACGCGCTCCTTGCTGTAGCGCAGCGCGGTATCATAGCAGTCCATCGCCGCGCCCAATGCGCCCCAGGCTATCCCATACCGGGCTTTGGTGAGGCAGCCCAGCGGGCCTTTCAGCCCCCGTATTTTCGGAAAAATATTCTCTTTGGGCACTTTCACATGATCGAACACCAGTTCGCCGGTAGCGCTGGCACGCAGGCTCCATTTACCATGCGTAGTGGGGGTTGAAAAGCCTTCCATTCCTCTTTCGACGATCAGTCCCACGATCTCGTCCTGTTCATTTTTCGCCCAAACCACTGCTACCTGGGCAAAGGGCGCGTTGCTGATCCACATTTTGGCGCCGTTGAGTACCACATGATCGCCGGCATCTTTGATATTGGTGAGCATGCCCGCAGGGTTGCTGCCATGGTCGGGTTCGGTAAGACCAAAACAACCCAGCCACTCGCCGCTGGCGAGTTTGGGCAGGAATTTCATACGCTGTTCTTCACTGCCATACGCATAGATGGGGAACATGACCAGGCTGCCCTGTACGCTGGCCGTACTCCGCACCCCGCTATCCCCTCTTTCGAGTTCCTGCATCATCAGGCCGTAACTGATATAGTCGAGGCCGCCGCCGCCATATTGTTCGGGTATGGTAGGGCCGAAACAGCCAAGCTCACCCATCTGTTTTACGATCTGCTGCGGGAATTCGGCGCGCTGGGCATAGTCTTCGATGATCGGCGAGATCTCTTTTTTTACATAGTTGCGCACCGATTCGCGGACCAGTTTCTGTTCTTCGGTGAACAGCTCATCTACCTGGTAATAATCGGGAGCCTGGAAAAGATCCGTTCTGGCGGCCATGGTTCGGGTTTGATGTGAGTAGGTCCGGCAAAAATAGTGATTAAAGGCTTCCAACCTTTGGCCGTGATCCCGCTCCTATCAGCATTCAGTTCAAACCCTAATCACCCATTGCCATGTTACGAAATAGCTTTGTCCCAACCCTGTTCTTCGTTCTGCTTTCCAGCTCCGGCCTGTGCCAGCAGGTATGGCCGGTGAAATTGCAGAAAGAATATTCCAAGTCTTACCCGGTAAGCACGGAAACGGTTGCGCTGCTGCACAAATACGGGTCGATGAAGATCGAGACCTGGGATAAGAATGAAGTAACTGTGGATGCCAAGATCTCAGTGGGCGCCCAGAGCAATGAATATGCGGGAAAGATGCTTGAGCGGATCAATGTGGCGGATGAAAAAAAGACCGACCGGATCGAGTTCAGGACCGAATTCGGCGACCGCAGCGGCGTCTGGTCTGACGATAATATGGGCGGGTATGAAATGCATATCGACTGGACGGTGCATATGCCTGCCAATGCGAAACTGCAGGCCGAGAACGATTACGGCTCGCTGACCCTGGGCGATTACCGGGGCGAGGCTTCCCTGCTTTGCAGGTATGGAACACTTACCGCCGGTAAACTGGCCAACTGCAGGGAGATCGTAAGCGAATTCGGAAAAGTGATGATAGAGAGTGTGAGCGACAGCAAATTATTGTTCCGTTACAGCCGGATCGATATCGGCAAATTATCCGGAACCATCAAGGCCGAAATGCAGAACTGCAACAGTGTAGATCTGGCGCTCGATAACAGCCTGAAACAACTGGACCTGAAGAGCAGTTACACCAGTCTGTATTTACTGGTGCCCAAAGATCTTTCTGCAGACTATGATATCACCACCGTCAATGCAAGGCTGAGCAGCAAGGCAGAGCTGCCGATTAAGGAAGATACCAAGGAACCGACGGCTGCGGTAAGACAGGTTGTTTACACATCCAACCACCATTATGCGGGCAGCCTGGGTAAGGGGGGAAACACACAGCTGCTGATCAAAAGCAATTTTGGCAATATCAGGATACTGTAATTCCGAAATACGAAGTGCGAAGTACGGGGAAAGGGTGGGCCTTTTTAACCCCGTTCTTGGCATTGTGTACCTCGTACTTATGCCGTAGGGGCATTGGACCGGGTCCGACGGCCGAATAAATTTTCCCACCGCCTGTAACTTCTTTCCAAAAAAATAGTTTTACGAAGTACGCAACATTTTTTGCGCTGCTGTGACTTTATTATAAACCGCCTCAAAGCAACCATGTGGAGCTGATCCTGGAAATAACTGCTGACGAGTTGGTGGACCGCTGCAGAAAAGGCGATTCGATCGGCTATAAGCTGCTGTACAACCAATATGCGAATGCTATGTACAACACTGCCCTGCGGATCGTGAATAATGCGGCCGATGCGGAGGATATCCTGCAGGAATCGTTCATAGATGCTTTTCATTCGCTGAACCAGTTCGGCAATCGTTCCAGTTTCGGCGCCTGGCTGAAGAAGATCGTTATCCATAAATCCATCAACCGGGTAAAAAGAGGAAAAAAGAATTGGGTGGATGTGGACCTGGCGCATATCGACAGCTATGTTTTGCAGGATGAGCCGGAAGTGGATGAAAAGGATTTCGAATTCAGGGTAGAAAGCATCCGGCAGGCCATGGTGCAGTTGCCCGATGGCTACAGAACGGTGTTATCGCTTTACCTGGTAGAAAATTATAAGCATGATGAGATAGCAGGTATGCTGGGCATTTCCGCGGCCACTGTGCGGACGCAGTATAAGCGCGCCAAAAAGAAACTGCTGGATATCATCAGTCAAAATAAAAGAACATGAAAAACCGCCTGGAAGAATTTGTGCACCGTCACCGGGATGAGTTTGATGCAGACGCCCCGGCCAATGATCTGTGGGCAGTGATCGAGCAGCATACGGAGCAGAAACCGGTAAAAATATTCAGGCTGTTCACCCTGAAACAGCTGGCGGCTTCCCTGCTTATCCTGGTGAATGCGGTGGCGATCTTTTTCCTGGTAGAACGAAAGAATACATTTTCAGCACCCGTCGAAAATGCGCCCAGGGAGCAGGTGACCAACCCGGGTTATGAGAAGGAAATAGACCAGATCAGCCGGCTGGTGGAGATCAAACAGGCGAAGTTGAAAGAAGTGGAAAGATCGAACCCGGTACTATACCGGAAGTTCACCGATGCGCTCGATCAGCTCAACAACAGCTACCGGCAGCTTGAAAAAGAATTGAATACAAACCCAAACAGAGAAGCCCTGTTAGAAGCCATGATCCAGAATTTGAGCCTGCAGCAGGAATTATTGAATCGGCAACTGACCATTTATCAAACCCTCAAACAATCACGCAATGAAAAAAATACTATCAGTCTGTAGCATCCTGCTATTATCCGCCACCTGGCTATCAGCCTCAGCCGCCGGCGGGCTTGATGCGGAAAAAAGCAAATCCTACAGCAAATCGTACCCGCTGAGCAGCGGCGACAGGATCACGCTCAACAATTCGTTCGGTGAAATGAAGATCAGTACCTGGAGCAAGAACGAGATCAAGGTGGATGTGAGCATGACGGTTAAAGCGGGCACCGACCAGCGGGCACAGGAGATCCTGGACAATATCCGGATAGAAGATAAAAAAAGCGGTTCAGAAGTGAGCTTCAAGACCGAACTCAATAACGATAAGGACGACAGACGCGAGAACAGGCACCGCGACCGTGACGATGAGACCAGTTTCAAGATCAACTATACCGTTTACCTGCCGGATAATATGGCGCTGGAAGCGATCAATAATTTCGGGCCTTTGTCTATCGGCGACTACAACGGCAATATCGTTCTCGACAGCCGGTTCGGGAGTCTGAATGCGGGCAAGCTTAATCAGCCTAAAAAAGTAACAGTGCAGTTCGGCAAGGCCACGATCGAAAGTATCAATAACGGTAAACTATCAGTGCAGTTCTCAAAAGCCCAGGTGAACCGGATGATGGGCGATATCACCGTGGAACTTAACCAGGCCCATGGTGTGAAATTCAATCTCACCAATGATCTCAAAAAACTGGATGTACACAACAATTTCAGTGAGCTGTACCTGGATGCAGACAAGAATCTATCGGCCAATTTCAATGTAAGGACCAGTTTCGGCGGATTCTCGAATAAAACCGATTTCCCGGTTACCCAAGAAAGGGACAATGAGCACCGCTATTTCAACAGCAACAGCAGTTACAGCGGCAAATCCGGCAGCGGCAATATACCGGTGACCATCAAAAGCAGTTTCGGGCATGTGACGCTGGGTCATGATATCAGCTTCGATGTGAACGAAAAAAACGAGCACAAAAAAGCGAGAGCATAGAAAGCTCCGGGCTTATACAATCTGCGAATCTGTGGCTGCATTTTTAAGCCGCAGATTCGCAGATTATTTTTTTGTACTTTGGATAAAACTACAGCATGAGAAAAGCGATCTTTTTGCTTTTGATCTGTCTTCCTTTCGGATTGGCAGCACAGGACAAAAAACCGGAAAACCAGATCCGCCAGTATTTTTTCGTAATGCTGACCGCGGGCAAGAACCGCAGCCAGGACTCGGCGACCGCAGCGCGGATCCAGGAAGGACATCTCGCCAATATCGGCCGGCTCTACAATGAGGGCAAACTAAAAGTGGCCGGCCCTTTCGGCGATAACGGCGCCTGGATCGGGCTTTTCATTTTCGATTGCGCCAGCAAAGAAGAAGTAGAAAAACTATTACAGACAGATCCCGCAATAAAAAGCGGCAGGCTAGCCTACGAAATCCATCCATGGTATACGGCGGCGATAGGAAGCTTTAAACCCGGAAAGGCGGAGTAGAGTCTGGAGTTAGGAGTTAGGAGTTAGGAGTCTGGAGTAAAAGAAGAACGAAGGAAAAAAAGTAAAGTGGTCTTTTTACTTTCTTTCCTTCGTTCTTCCTTTATTAAAATTCTTATGAACCCTACTCCAGACTCCTAACTCCTAACTCCAGACTCTACTCCTCCGGCCCTCTCCTACCCGCCGCCCCTGCTCCTTTCGCTCCTGCCTGTTCGATCTCGCGGTTCATTTGTTCTATATCGACCGGCCTGGGGCTTGTATCGCCCATCAGGTATTCGGTGAAATAGTCTGCCATGCGCCAGAAGAAATATTCGGTCATATCGCCGTAGCCATGGCGCTGGCCGGGCAGGATCACGAGGTCGAAACGTTTATTGGCTTTGATCAGTGCATTGGCAACCCGGATGGTATTGGCAGGATGCACGTTGTTATCGATATCGCCGGTGCTCAGCATCAGGTGCCCCTTGAGGTTCTTCACGAGATCCTGGTTCTTTTCGATATTGTACACGAAGCTGGTATCGCCTTTATCGCCTATCGTTTCTTTAACGCCATGATGCTGTTCGCTCCACCAGCGGTTATAGATGGAGTTATCATGATTGCCGGAAGAAGACACAGCCACTTTGAAAAATTCAGGATACACCAGCATGGCAGCCGTGCTCATAAATCCGCCGCCGCTGTGCCCGTGAATGCCTACACGGTTGATATCGAAGAAAGGATACCGGTCTGCGAGTTGTTCGGCTGCGGCTTTTTTATCAGCAAGACCATAATCACGCAGGTTGCCGTAACCGAAATTATGATACCATTTGCTGCGCGAAGGATGCCCGCCGCGATTGCCCATGGTGATCACGATAAACCCGAGATTGGCGAGCCTGTCGGTACGGTCCATGCCCCGGCCAAAAGCCTTGTTCACAGCTTCTGTCTGCGGACCCGGATACACATATTCGATCACCGGGTATTTCTTCGTGGAATCGAAATCGATCGGTTTGTACATCACACCATAGATATCGGTAATACCGTCGTCTGCTTTCACTTTAAAGGGCTGGGGGAACTTATAGCCCGTTGACATCAGTGAAGAAAGATCCGCAGTTTCCAGATCCATGATCTTGCGGCCGTCTGAGGCGTACAATGTAGACTTCGGTCCTGCATTAACCCTCGAATAGTTGTCTACGAAAAAAGTTTTATTATCATTCAGGCTCATTGCGTGTTCGAACTCGCCAGGGTTGAGCAGTTTGAGTCCGGTTCCGTCGAAATTAACGCGGTAAGCGTGGAGATAGTACGGATCTTCACCCGCTTCATGACCGTTCCCGGAAAAATAAACAACGCGTTTGGCCTCGTCGATGCCCATGATATTCTCCACATGCCAGGTGCCTAAAGTGATCTGGTTCTTCAGTTTTCCATTTTCGTCGTAGAGATACAGATGCGCCCACCCGTCGCGTTCGCTCCAGTGAATGAATTCCTTGCCATCATTCACGAGTCCGAGACGTCTCAGTTCAATATAGGTATTGAACCTTTCTTCGATCAGCGGCTTTACGGTTCCGGTTTTGATGTCCACCGTGCAGATATCGATCTTCTTCAGATCACGGCCGGTGCGGGTAAAATAAAAACGGTCGTTATTGCCGAGCCATTTGATAGGGCGCCAGTCATCATCGCGTGTATTGATCATGCCTGGATCGGACCAGATGGTCAGGTCCTGGTCTTTGAACAACGAAACAGGAAGCTCTTTCCCGTTCTGGGCGGCCACATCGAACAGATAAATATGATCTACCGGCGCTTCTTTCTCACCGGGCATCCAGTATTTATAAGTTTCTAGCGTAGGGCGCGGATCGGCGATACTGTTGATCACCCAGAGATCTTTCACTTTTCTGTTATCGGTGCGCGTCAAAGCAAAATGCCTGGAATCCGGCGACCAGAAAATGAAGGCCGGCCTGCGCTTATTCTTGTTCTTCTCTTTATCTACATTGGTATCGCCGTTGCCAGACAGATTTCCCTCTGAGAAATAGCTGAAATTCTCTATACCGTCGGTAGTGAGCGCATGATCAACGATGGTTGAATCGTCTTCGTTCTTGATGGCTTTCTCATAATTGGTCTTGTCCATCCAGAACAGATTGTAATTGCGGCCGAATACGATGATGTTGCCATCGGGTGATACGGCAGCCCAGTTGGGTTTGCGTTTCGGCTTTTTGAAGTCGGCCAGTTCTATCAGTTCGCCGGTCAGGATATTGTATTCGAAATAGAAGATCTTTTTTTCCTTCACCGGCGGGGTATTGCCTCTTCTGCCAGCGCTGGTCGTCGAATCTTTTTTCTCAACATCCTGCGAGCTTTTTACTTCAAACTGGATCCAGTTCTCGTCTTTGATGAAACGCATACTGTCGAGGCCCAGGTGCTGGGCATCGAAGGGATCCCTGACGATGCGGGTGATCTTGGCTGCCAGGTCGGCATTGTCGAACAGCAGCCTCTTCTCTCCTTTTGCAGGATCGACGATATACCATTTCTTACCCTCGGTAGTTTCATAAACATACCAGAAACGATCGCTTTTTTTGAGCCAGTGTGGATCCACATTGGTGCTAAAAATGAGTTTCTCGAGTTTGCGAGGGGCGAATCGTGCCGCCTGCTGGTAATTGGCTTTGGTAACAGGCGTGTTCTGGGCGAATGCTGTGCAGGCAGCAAATAAGAATATGACGAGACCGGTAATTCTCATGACAGTTAGTTTAAGTTTGGAGTGCATGAAAATAAAGCAAATCTTTTCATCCGGCACACCGATGGTCAAATATTCGGCACACCGGGCTTTTGGGCCGGATTGTTTATTTTGCAGCAAACGATCGTATGCCGGATTCTTTTGATACCAGTCCTGAATTTCCGCTGCAGGCAGATAAAGCCGATGAACTGGCCTGGTGCCGGTCGCAGTTCCATTTTCCGCAGCACGAGGGGCGCGACACCATATATTTCTGCGGCAATTCACTCGGCCTGCAGCCCTTGTCTGTGGAGTCTGCCATACAGACCGAACTGGAAAGCTGGAAGCAGCTGGCGATCGCGGGCTATCGTGAAGGACCCAATCCCTGGCTGTTCTACCAGGAATACCTGAAACCGGTGCTGGCAAAGGTTGTGGGAGCGCATGAAGCCGAGGTAACAGTAATGAACACGCTTACCGTAAACCTGCACCTGCTGCTGCTGAGTTTTTATCGCCCCTCCCCGCAGCGTTTCAGGATCATGATGGAGGCGGGTGCTTTTCCTTCCGATCAGTATGCAGTGGAAACCCTGGTCAGGCATTTTGGTCTCGACCCGGCTGCTGCCATTATCGAACTCAGTCCGAGAGCGGGTGAAAAATTATTGCGCACGGAAGATATCGTTCAGCAGATCCGGGATCATGGCGATCAGCTGGCCGTTGTATTGTTCGGAGGCATCAATTATTATACGGGACAATTTTTCGACATGCGCGCGATCACCGAAGCGGCCCATGCCGCCGGCGCCGTTGCGGGTTTCGATCTGGCGCATGTGGCTGGTAATATTCCATTGCAGTTGCACGACTGGAACGTAGATTTTGCGGTATGGTGCAGTTATAAATATTTGAATGCCGGTCCCGGAGCTGCAGGCGGAGCGTATATCCATGAGCGTTTCGCAGGCGATGCGCGTATGCCGCGACTCGCCGGCTGGTGGGGTAATGATGAAAAGACCAGGTTCAAAATGGAGAAGGGCTTTGTACCAAAAACGAATGCCGGCGGCTGGAATATCAGCACCGCGCAGGTGTTCAATATGGTGTCGCTAAAGGCGGCGCTGGAGTTGTTTGGGAAAGTAGGCATGGAGAAGATCCGCGCCAAAAGCATCCGGCTCACTGGGTACCTGGAATATTTGTTGTACCAGTTGCCCGGACTGAAGTTCGAGATCATTACGCCGGCCGATGCAGATGCCCGCGGGGCACAGCTCTCACTGTATTTCCGCGAGCAGGGCAAAGAAATCCACGACAGGATGCTTGCCAACGGCATTATCGTCGATTACCGTGAACCCGGCGTGATCCGCGTAGCCCCGGCGCCTTTGTACTGCAGTTTTGGGGATGTGTATAGGTTCTATGAGATACTTCGGGGATTCGGGGACCGTGAGACGTGAGGCGTGAGACGGGAGAGGTGAATGGTCAATGGTGAATGGTGA